>CAZVNC010000054.1:0-9693 GCA_964628305.1 uncultured Ideonella sp. | reverse complement strand
CCAAGGTGACCGAACTCTCCGCCACGCTGCGCGGGCACGTCGTGCAGCCGGAGGACACCGACTATCACAGCGCGCGGCGCGTCTACAACGCGATGATCGACCGCTACCCGAGCCTGATCGTGCAGTGTCGCGACGTCGCCGACGTGATGCGCTGCGTCGACTTCGCGCGCGAGCAGTCGCTGCTGCTCGCGGTGCGCGGCGGCGGCCACAACGGGGGCGGGCTAGGCACCTGCGACCAGGGCCTCGTGATCGACCTGCGCAACCTGAAGGGCATCCGCGTCGATCCCGAAGCCCGCACCGTGCGTGTCGAGGGCGGCTGCACCTGGAGCGAGGTCGACCATGCGACACACGCGTTCGGCCTCGCCGTGCCGTGCGGCATCATCAGCACGACCGGCGTCGGCGGGCTCACGCTCGGCGGCGGCCTCGGGCACCTGACGCGCAAGTACGGCCTGACGATCGACAGCCTGCTCGAAGCCGACGTCGTGCTCGCCGACGGCAGCCTCGTCACCGCCAGCGCCGAACGTCATCCCGAGCTGTACTGGGCGCTGCGCGGCGGCGGCGGCAACTTCGGCGTCGTCACCTCGTTCCTGTTCCGCGCCCACCCGGTGAAGATGGTGACGGCCGGGCCGACCTTCTGGCCGCTCGAGCGCGCCGCCGACGTGCTGCGCTGGTACCGCGACTTCATCGTCTCGGCGCCCGAGGATCTGAACGGCTTCTTCGCCTTCCTGACGGTGCCCTCCGGCCCGCCCTTCCCCGAAGCGCTGCACGGCAAGAAGGTGTGTGGCGCGGTCTGGTGCTACACCGGCGACGACGCCGCGAACGTCTTCGCGCCGGTCGCCGCGTTCGGTCCGCCGCTGCTGCACGGGGTGCACGCATTGCCGTTCCCGGCGCTGCAAGGCGTGTTCGACGCCATCTACCCGCCCGGCGACCAGTGGTACTGGCGCGCCGACTTCGTCAAGGAGCTGAGCGATGCGGCGATTGCCGAACATGTGAAGTTCGCAGCGAAGATGCCGACGCCGCAGTCGACGATGCACCTGTACCCGATCGACGGCGCGGCGCATCGCGTGAAATCGGGCGACACCGCGTTCTCGTACCGCGAGGCGCACTGGGGCGCGGTGTTTGCCGGCGTCAGCCGCGACCCGGCCGACGTGCCGGCGATCACGGCCTGGACCAAGGCGTACTCGGACGCGCTGCATCCCTACTCGGCGGGCGGCGCCTACGTGAACATGATGATGGACGACGAGGGCGACGAGCGCGTGCGCGCGGCGTACCGCGATAACTACCCGCGGCTCGCTGCGGCGAAGAAGCGCTACGACCCGGACAACCTGTTCCGCGTCAATCAGAACATCCGGCCGCACTGATCCCGGCTCCGGCGGCGGACCCCGCGCGGCGCGCGGGGTCACTTCCGGGTCAAGCCCTCGCGGTTGGCGAACGCCGCCGCCTCGGTGCGGTTCGCGGTGTAGGTCTTCTCGAGGATGCTGCGCACGTGATTGGCCACCGTGTTGGGGCTGATCGAGAGCACTTGCCCGATCTCGCGGTTGTTGCGCCCGATCGCGATCAGCCGCAGCACCTCGACTTCGCGTTCGCTCAGGCCGCAGGGGTAGGCGTGCGCCGGCGCGCCGAGCAGGCCGGTCAGCGCCTCGATGCGCGCGGCGAGCGCCTGCATGCCGAGCGCCGTGGCTTGCGCCAGCGCTTCGGCCAGCAACTCGCGCGCCTGCTCCAGATCGCCGGGCCTGGCGCGCAGCTGCAGCATCTGCGCATAGCGGTGGCGGCTGTGCGCGAGCCACACCTTCCAACCCGTCGCGGCGTCCATCGTGAGCGCCGCTTCGAAGTGGCGTTGCGCGGTGTCCCACTGTCCCATCACCGTCGCCAGGCTGCCGAGCAAGCGGTCGGCACTGCCGAAACACGGCCCGCTGGTATCGCCGAGCAGGTTCATCCCCGCGTAGCCGCGCAAGGCGTCGTAGAGCAGCGCCGCGTGCTCGGCGTCGCGCAAGCAGACGCAAACTTCGGCAGCGAAGATCGCGGTCGTCAGCCGACCGGCGCCGCTCGGCGCGCCGGCCATCTGCTGCCACGCGAGACTGGCGTACTCGGCCTCGCAGGCCTCGCGCATGTCGAGCTCGGCGTAGATCAATGCGAGGCCCGGCTTCCAGGTCTGCGAATCGGTCGTGTCGCGCACGAACTGCTGCACCATCGGCAGCGCCTCTTGGAGGCGGCCCTGCTCGCGGCGCAGGCAGAACATCTGCATGCCGTAGGCGCCGATCGCCTTGTCCTCGGCGACGCCGCGGCCCTCGCGCAGCGCGAGCGCGGCCCGTTGCTCGGCGTCGTCGAAGCGCCCTTCGTTGATCGCGACCAGCACCTCGATGTGCCGGCAGACCGAAAGCCAGTACGGTGCGCGCCATTGCTCGCACAGCCGCAGGCTCTGGGCGCGCAACGGCGCAAGCCGGGCGACATCGCCGGCGTGAATCAGGTCGCACAGGTAGTAGGCGACGAGAGACAGCAGCTCCTGCCCGCGCAGATCCCGCGCTTCGACGAGCGCCCACGCCTCGCCGGCCGCGGCCAGGCGCTCGCGCAGCAGCTCGGGCCAGTAGATCGCGGTCGCGATCGCCGCCAGCGCCAGGTACAGGCTGCGCGCGTCGCCGATCTCGCGCGCCAGCGCGACGGCCCGGCGGTGCGCCTGGATCGCCTCGTCGGCGCGGTCGCAATAGACGTACGCAACGCACAGGCGGGCGATCAACTCGACCTGCACCGCATCGCTGCCACCGTGCAGCGCAATCGCCTCGCGCAGCAGGGCCACCGCCGGTTCGCCCGAACGGCCCGCCTGCGTGCTGCTGTAGGAGAAGCCGATCGCGGCCTGGGCGAAGCTTGCGACGAGGCCGGTCTGGCGCGCCAGATCGGCGGCCTGCAGGTAGCACTCGCTCGCCGCCTCGGCCGTCGCGCACCAGCGCCGCGCATCGCCAAGGGCGAGCAGCACCTCGCAGCGCTGCGCCAGGTCGGCAGCAAAATGACGTTGCAGCAGTTGCAGCGCGACGCCATGCAGGCGCGCCGATTCCTCGAATGCGAGCAAGCGGCCGGCGTGCTCGCCGGCACGCCTGGCGTAGTCGAGTGCCTTGGCCGCCGCGCCGGGCCCGGCTTCGCTGAAGTGGTAGGCGAACTGCGGCCAGGCGCCGGGGTCGTCGCGCCCGTGGCGCCGTTCCAGCGACTCGCCGATCCGCAGGTGCAACCGGGCGCGGCGCACGCCGAGCATCTCGTCGTACAGCGTCTCGCGGATCAGCGCATGGGCGAAGCGGAACTCGTGGCTGTCGGGCGCCGGCTCGATCAGGTGCTCGGCGAGCGCTTCCTCGAGCGCCACGAGCAACTCGTCCTCGGAGTTCCCGGTTTCGAGTTCGGCGAGCAGCGACAGATCGAAGCTGCGCCCGATGCAGGCCGCCGTCGACAGATGGCGCACCGCCGGCAGCGACAGCCGGTTCAGGCGCCTGCCGATGACTTCGCGCACGCCGCTCGGAATCTTCGTCGGCAGTTGCATGTCGTCGCCCGGCGCGCGTCCGGCAAGCAGGTAGCGCAGCGTCTCTTCGAGAAACAGCGGATGGCCTTCGGTGCGCTCGTAAAGAGCCCGGGCAAGCGGGGCGCCGACGGCGCCTTGGCTCGCGGCGGCGGTGAACTCCGCGCTCTCGCCGGCGCTCAGGCCCTTCAGTTCGATCCGCTCGCAGGCGGCGCAGCGCGTCAGGTCGGCGAGCGTCTCGAACAGCGGATGGCTGCGCGACAGCTCGGTGTCGCGGTAGGTGCCGATGACCAGCATCGCGATGTCGTCGAGCTCGTTGGCAAGGAAGCCGAACAGCCGCAGCGACGTGGCGTCGGCCCAGTGCAGATCCTCGAAGATCAGCAACAGCGGCGCACGCATTGCCGCGCGGCGCCAGAAGCCGGCGACGGCGTCGAACAGGCGAAAACGCGATTGGTTCGCCGATTGCGACGCGTCGACCGCGGCACGCGTTTGCGGCGGCACCTCGAAGCGCTCGGCCACTTCGGGGACGATGCCGGCGATGTCCGCCAGGCTGCTGCCGAGGATCTGCACTGCATCGGACGAAGCGGCGCCGCGCAGGTGGCCGCGAATCAGTTGCCGCCACGGCCAGTAGGGCGGTGCGCCGGCTTCTTCGAGGCAACGGCCCCACAACACCTTCACGCCGTCTCGTTCGGCCTGCTGCGCGATCTGCTGCGCCAGCCGCGTCTTGCCGATGCCGCCCGAGCCGGCCAGCAGCACGACGCGGCCGAAGCCCTTGCGCGCCGCGCCAAGCGCCGCTGACAACTGGGCGAGCTCCGGCTTGCGTCCGACGAACAGCGCCAACGGCCGCTCGCCGACGCGCGGCGGGGGCGCTTCGGGCGCTTCGGGCGCGGCCAGCGAGGCCGGCGCAGCGGCTGCAGCCGGCCGCTGTGCGTCGGCTTCCGGCCCATCGGCGTGCGCATCGCGATTCCCGGCGCCGGCAGCTTCGTCCGCGCCGTCGGCTGCGCGGATCGCGAAGACACGGATCGGCTGGCCGATGTGCTTCAGCGACTGGCGGCCCTGGTCGCTGAAGCTCGCGCCGACGCGCCCGCCGACGACACCGCGGACTGCCTCGGAGACGACGATCCCGCCCGGCTCGGCGATCGCCTGCAGGCGTGCGGCGATGTTGACGCCGTCGCCGTAGACCGTGCCGTCGTGCTTCTCGATGACGTCGCCCAGGTGCACGCCGATCCGGAACTGCATCTGCGCACCTTGCACCGCGGGGTTGGCGAGGCCCAAGGCCTGCTGGATCGCCAACCCGGCGTCGACGGCGCCGGCCGCCGTCTCGAACACGGCGAGTACCGAATCACCGGCCATGTCGATGACGCGGCCGTGGCTGGATTCGATCTGCGCCTTGAAGATCGCGCGTGCGGCGTCGAGTGCGGCGAGCGTCGCCCGCTCGTCGATCGCCATCAGGCTGGCGAAGCCGGCCGCGTCGGCCGCGAGGATCGCGGTCAATCGATGCTTGATGGGCGCGTGCGCCATCGGTCCGTTGCGTTGCGTGCCGCTCGAAGCGTCGTAGTGTGGCAGCAGCGGACGACTTGCGCACGCTGGCGTGAGGCCTGCATGCCGAGGTCGGCGGCCGATGCACGCCGGGGGCGCGCCGCCGCACGCAAGGCGCGGCGTGAGTGTTTCCACCCTATCCAAGGCGCGAACGGCGGGCGCACAGTGGCGCACTTCGGGTGTTTGACATCCGTCAAGCCGGATCGGACTCGAAATGCTGGAGGCCGTGATGCGCAAGGTCCTCGTTCCCGCTCTCGCACTGCTCTGCCTCGCCGCCGCCGGCGCGGCGTGCGCCGCGGACACCGCCGTGCTCGCGCGCGGCAAGCAACTGATGGAAGGCATCGTCGCCTGCGGCAATTGCCACATGACGGTGTCGCCGCAGGGCGAGCCGCAATTCGGCAAGCCGCTCGCGGGCGGCTTCAAGTTCGACGACCCGGCGTTCACCGCCTACGCGCCGAACATCACGCCGGATGTGGCGACCGGCATCGGCGGTTGGACCGACGCCCAGCTCGCGACGGCGATCCGCGACGGCATCCGCCCCGATGGCAGGCTGATCGGCCCGCCGATGCCGATCGGGTTCTACCGCCAAATCGCCGACGCCGATCTCGCCGCGATCATCGCCTGGCTGCGTTCGCAGCCCGCGGTGAGGAACGAGGTGCCGAAGTCGGTCTACCGCATGCCGCTGCCGCCGAACTACGGCCCCCCGGTCGGCAGCGTGACGGCGCCGCCGACGAGCGACAAGGTCCGCTACGGCGAGTACCTTGCCAACATCGGGCACTGCATGGATTGCCACACGCCGCGCGACGCCAGGGGCATGCTGATTCGCGCCCAGTGGGGGGCCGGCGGGCAAGCCATCCCCGGCCCGTGGGGCGTGAGCATCTCGCGCAACCTGACGCCGGGGCCGGGCGGCCTGAAGGACTGGACCGACGCCGAGATCGCCCACACGATCCGCACCGGGCTCAACCGTTTGGGCCAACCGCTGAAGCCGCCTATGGCGTTCTGGTTCTACAAGAACATAGCCGACGCCGACATGGCGGCGCTGATCGCCTACCTGCGAACGCTCGAGCCGCTGCCGTTGGGGGGCAAGTCGTAGCGATACGATCCTCGGGCCGCTACGCCAGCCCATGCTGCACGAACCCGACCGCCACGACGCACTGACGCCCGGCGCCTGGGACGAGCTTCGTGCGCGCGAGACGATCGCGCGCATCGCCGCCGACACCGAGGCGCGCTTTTCGCCGCAACGCTACTGGCCGACCCATCCACTCGACCTCGAGCCGGGTGAAGACGCCGCGCAGATCGCGACGCCGCTGTACTCTGGCGCGGCCGGCGTGATGTGGGCACTGGACTACCTGCAGTCGGCCGGTGCCGTCGCGCTGCGCAGCGATCCGCTCGCCGATCTCGACACCTTGCTGGTGCGCAACCGCGAGTGGCTGAACAGAGCCGGTAGCCGCGACTTTGCCTCCTACTTGATGGGCGACACGCCGATCCTGCTGATGGCCTACGGCCGGAAACCCACGGCCGAGCTTGCGGATCGCCTCGCGGCGCTGATCGAAGGCAACATCGACCACCCCGCGCGCGAGCTGATGTGGGGCGCGCCCGGCACGCTGCTTGCGGCGCTGTTCCTGCACGAACGCGACGGCGACGCGCGCTGGGCCGAGCTGTTTCGAGCGACCGCGGCCAGGCTGTGGTCGCAGCTCGAATGGTCCGACGCGCATCGCTGCCACTTCTGGACGCAGGATCTCTACGGCCAGCGCAGCACCTATCTCGATGCGGTGCACGGCTTCGTCGCGACCGCCAGCCCGCTGATCCGCGGCCGCCACCTGCTGGCGCCCGGCGACTGGCAGGCGTGGCGGCGCGCGATCGCCGAAACCGTCACCCGCACCGCGACCTGGGAGGACGACCGGGTGAACTGGCGTGCGCTGCTCGACGAGCCGTTCGAGCGCAAGAAGCTGATGCAGTTCTGCCACGGCGCACCGGGCTTCGTGATCTGCCTCGGCGACTGGCCGGACGGCGAACTCGACGCCCTGCAGCTCGCCGCCGGCCGCGCGACCTGGGCCGCCGGGCCGCTCGCCAAGGGCTCGAACCTGTGCCACGGCACGGGCGGCAACGGCTACGCCTTCCTGAAGCTGTACCGGCGCACGCTCGACCCGGTGTGGCTGGCCCGCGCGCGCGCCTTCGCGATGCACGGCATCGCGCAGTTCGAGGCCGACGCGGCGCGCTTCGGGCAGCTGCGCTATTCGCTGTGGACCGGCGACCCGGGCTTCGCGGTCTACCTGTGGGACTGCGTGCAGGCGCAGGCGCGCTTCCCGACGTTCGACGTGTTCCACGCCGCGCCGCAGCTGCAGGCGAAATAGCTGCGGCGAACGGCCACCGGCGGCGGCGATCGGGCCCCTCGCGGCGCCGCGGGAGGCGCCCGCAATCTGGGCGACACTTGCGCATGGCCCTGCTCGAAGTGACCGACCTGCGCGTGCGTCTGATGACGAGCCGCGGCCCGGCCGACGCGGTGCGCGGCGTGAGCTTCGCGCTCGACCGCGGCGAGACGCTCGGCCTGATCGGCGAATCGGGCTGCGGCAAGTCGCTCACCGCGCTCGCGCTGCTCGGCCTCCTGCCCGAGAGCGCCGTCGTTGCCGGCAGCATTCTTGTCAACGGTGTCGAACTCGTCGGCCGCGGCGATGCCGAGTTGTGCAAGCTGCGCGGCAACCGCATCGGCATCGTGTTCCAGGAGCCGATGACGGCGCTCAACCCCTTGCACACGATCGGCCACCAGGTCGCCGAACCGCTGCGGCTGCATCAGCGGATGCCGGCCGCGGCGGCGCGGCGCGAGGCGATCGCGCTGCTCGCGCGGGTCGGCCTGCCGGACGCGGCGCGCCGCGCCGACGCCTATCCGCACCAGCTCTCGGGCGGCCAGCGCCAGCGAGTCACGATCGCGATGGCGCTCGCCTGCGGGCCGGACCTGCTGATCGCCGACGAGCCGACGACGGCGCTCGACGTCACGATCCAGGGCCAGATCCTCGACCTGATCGCCGACCTCGTCGCCGAGCGCGGCATGGCGCTGCTGCTGATCTCGCACGACCTCGGCGTGATCGCGCAGAACGTCGCGCGCATGCTCGTGATGTACGGCGGCAGCGTCGTCGAAAGCGGCCCGACGGCGGCCGTCTTCGCGCGCATGGCGCACCCCTACACGCAGGGCCTATTTGCCGCCCGCCCGAAGCTCGGCGCCGCGCCCGGCACCCGGCTCGTGACGATCGCCGGCACCGTGCCCGAACTCGCCGATCTGCCGCCGGGCTGCCCGTTCACCGACCGCTGCCGGATCGCGATTGCCACCTGCGAGACAACGCCGCCGGCGGCGGTGACGATTGGCCCGGGGCACGTGGCGAGGTGTTTGCGCGTCGACGAGGCGCTGCGAGGCGAGGAGGACTCAGCAGAGTCCGGGATGACGATCGGGTTGTGACGCGCCTGCAGTCAACGACCCGAACCATGTAGCAGTTCCTGCCGCACCCGATAATCCTCGAGACCATGGGCCAGACCTTCGATCCCTCCCGCGCGGAACTCCCGGCGTTGTGCCGGCGCTTCGGCGTGCGGCGCCTCGACCTGTTCGGCTCCGCGGCGGCGGGCGGCTTCGATCCGGCACGCAGCGATCTGGACTTCGTCGTCGAGTTCGACGCCGATGCGTCGCACTTGTTCGACCGCTACTTCGGACTCAAGGAATCGCTCGAAGCCCTGTATGGCCGGACGGTGGACCTCGTCAGCGAGGGGGCATCGGCCAATCCGTACTTCATCGAGTCGATCGAGCGCACGCGGCGGCGCGTCTATGAATCCCAAGACGCCGAAACTGCTTGAAGACATCCGCGACGCGGCCGGATTCGTCATCGGCGTTGCGCAAGGGCGCTCGATCGACGACTACCGCAGCGATCGATTGCTTCGCCAGGCGATCGAGCGCAATTTCGAGATCATCGGCGAGGCGGTGAATCGGCTTGCGAAGCTCGATCCCGCGAGCGCTGCGCGAATCAGCAAGCATCGACAGATCATCGCGTTCAGGCACGTGCTGATCCACGGCTACGATCTGATCGACCACCGCATCGCCTGGAGCACGATCGAGGAAGAGCTGCCGGGCTTGATGACGGAAGTCGAGAGTCTGCTCGCCGGCAGGCTCTGACGAGCCAGTCCGCGCCGAACGCTTCGGGCCGACAACACCGACGCCGCATCGATCCCATGCCCCTGCTCGAACTCGACCACGTCGTGCGCCACTACACGCTCTCGCGCGAGAGCGTGTTTCAGCCGGCGCCGAAGGTGCATGCGCTGAACGGCGTGAGCCTCGCGATCGAGTCCGGCCGCAGCCTGGGCGTGGTCGGCGAATCCGGCTCGGGCAAGTCGACGCTCGCCAGGGTGGCGATGGCGCTCGAGGCGCCGACGGCGGGGGCGGTGCGTTTCGACGGCACCGACCTCAACGCGCTGCCCGCCGAGGCGCTGCGCCGCATGCGCCAGCACTTCCAGATGGTTTTCCAGGATCCCTACGGCTCGCTCGACCCGCGCCAGAAGGTCGCGCGCATCGTCGGCGAGCCGCTCAACGCGCAGGGCGGGTCGGATGCCGCCACGCAGCGCCGGCGCGTCGGAGAAACGCTCGAAGCGGTCGGCCTGCGCCGCGCCGACCTCGA
>CAZVNC010000053.1:0-9698 GCA_964628305.1 uncultured Ideonella sp. | reverse complement strand
GGTGAAGGCCGACTGGGGCCACTCGAGCAACGTCGTCGGTGTCGAGCTGTGCCAGGCCGCCGGCGTCGGCCACCTGTGCCTGTTCCACCACGAACCGATCAACGGCGACGAGACGCTCTCGCGCATCCTCGCCGAGACGCGCCGCTACGAGGCGATCTCGCGCACCGGCGTGCCGATGCGGGTCAGCACCGCCTACGACGGGCTGGAAATCGACTTGTGAGCAAGCGCGAGGCTGCCGACGCGCGGCATCCGCCGGGCAAGAAGACGCGCAGCCTGAAGAAGAAGACCCAGCCGCTGAAGCGCGCGACCCGCCGGATCTGGGGTTACGGGCTGCTGACGCTTCTGATCCTCGCCGCGCTGCTGTGGTTTCGCACGCCGTGGGCCGAGCGGTTGCAGGCCTACGGCTTCGACAGCCTGCAGATCCTCGCCCCTCGCAAGATCGAGTCGCTGCCGGTCACGATCGTCGCGATCGACGACAAGAGCATTGCCGCGCTCGGCCAGTGGCCGTGGCCGCGTACCGATCTGGCCGAACTGGTGCGTGCCGTCGAGCGCCAGCAGCCGGTGGCGATCGGCATCGACGTGCTGATGCCCGAGCCGGACCGGCTCTCGCCGCAGCGCGTGCTCGAGCGCGTCGGCGCGCTGGATGCGGCGATCGAGCGCACGATCCGCGCGCTGCCGTCGAACGACGCGATGCTCGCGGCCGCGATCGCCGACGGGCCGGTCGTGCTCGTCGCCGCCGGCGTGCCGCACGCGACCGGGCGCACGTTGCGCGCGCCGCCGTTCGTCGTCTCCGGTGCCGGCACGCCGCCGCTGCTCCGGCTCGGCGGCGTCGTGTCCAACATCGACGAGTTGGACAGCGTTGCGGCCGGCCACGGGCTGATCTCGGTCGAGCCGTCGAACACGCTGTTTCGCCGCTTCGCACTCGTCGCCGACGTGAACGGCACGCTCGCCCCCGCGCTCGCGGTCGAGATGTTGCGCGTCGCGCTCGGTGCGCCGGCACTGCGCCTGAACGTGCGGGGCGATGCGGCGCGCGGCATTTCGGTCGGCAAGGTCTTCCTGCCGACCGAGGCGGACGGCGCGGTGCGCGTCTACTACTCGCGCGGCGACGCGCGCCGCTATGTCTCGGCGATCGACGTGCTCCAGGGCCGCGCGCCGCCCGACGCCCTGCAGCGAAAGCTGGTGCTGATCGGCCTCACCGGCGTCGGCTTGCGCGACGACTTTCACCTCACCGCGCTCGGCGAGGCGATGCCGAGCAGCGAGATCCACGCCCAGTTGCTCGAGAACCTGTACGACCAGACCTTGCTCGTGCGCCCGGCGTGGGCGCCGCAATTCGAGCTCGCAGTCTTCGTCGCGCTCGGGCTCTTGCTGATCCTCGCCACGCCGCGTCTGAAGCCGCTCGTCGCCGCCGCGCTCACGCTCGTCTGCGCCGCGCTCGCGCTGGCCGGCGCATTCGCCGCGTTTCGCACCGAGCGGCTGCTGTTCGATGCGACGCCGGTGTTGAGCCTGATGCTCTTCTTCGGCGTGCTGCTGCTGCTGACGCTCGCCGAGTCGCGCCGCCGCCGCAAGGCGATGCAGCGCGCGATGCAGGCCGAGCGCGTCGAATCGGCGCGCGTCAGCGGCGAACTCGAAGCCGCGCAGCGCATCCAGACCGGCCTGCTGCCGAACGCGCAGACGCTGCGCGGCGAGCATCGCGTCGATCTCGCGGCTTCGATGACGCCGGCACGCGAAGTCGGCGGCGACCTCTACGACTTCTTCCTGCTCGACGACCACCGCCTCTTCCTCCTGATCGGCGACGTCGCCGGCAAGGGCCTCGGCGCGAGCATGTTCATGGCGGTTAGCAAGGCGCTCGTCAAGAGCGCGGCGCTGCGCGATACGGGACGCGCGGACGTCGGCGCGCTGCTCGCGGCGGCGAACGCCGAGATCTCGCGCGACAACGCGGCAATGTTCTTCGTCACCGTGTTCGCCGCGATCCTCGATCTCGACAGCGGCGAGCTCGCGTACTGCAACGCGGGCCACGACAACCCGATCCGCGTCGTCCCAGGCGGCGGCCCGCTGCGCCGCATCGCCGACGGCGACGGCCCGCCGCTGTGCGTCGTCGACGGTTTCGACTACCGCGGCGCGCGCCTGCGCCTGCAGCCCGGCGAACTGCTGTGCCTCGCGACCGACGGCATTGCCGAAGCGCAGGACGCAAACGGCGCGCTCTACGGCCACGAACGGCTGGAGCAGACGCTGCTGCGCGAGGCGCGCCCCGGCGCAACGGCCGGCGACGTGCTCGACGCGCTGCAAGCCGATGTCGCTGCCTTCGTCGGCGAGACCGAGCCGGCCGACGATCTGACGCTGCTGTGCCTGCGTTGGATGGGGCTGGCAGGTGCGACGGTGCAAAGTGGGCGATAAGCTCACCTACGCGCGAGCGGTGCTGAGGCTCGCGTTCAACCGGCGAGCATTTGCGCGTATGCCCCGTTGCCGCTCAGCGTGATGATCAACGAATGCGTTGCCCGCGTCGCTGCGACGTAGAACAGTCGCGCTTCTTCGACCTCGTCAAGCCCGTCCTCTGGCATGCGCCCGACGCCAGGCAGCGCGACGACAGGAAACTCGAGTCCCTTGCTGGCATGCATGGTCAGCACCTTGATCGTGTCGGCGGCGGGGTCGAAGTCGCCGGAACGCTTGCGCACTTGGTGCGGGAGGCGTCGCTGGCGCAAGGCAGTCGCACAGACCTCGATCACCTCGTGGTGCCTGCAGATGACGGCCATCTCTTTCCAAGCGTGACCCTCCTCGTGTGCTGCGCTGAGCAACTCGGTGACCTTGAAGGCTTCCTCCCGAAGGCTTGGCAGTTGGATCACGATCGGTGCCTGGCCGTCTCTGCCACAGCTTATGGGGCTCAACATCGGTATGCCGTCCTCGTCCCGCTCCTCGCCGCGTAGCAGGTCTGCGGCGATCATGCTCGCGGTCTTCAAGATCTGCCGCGTATTGCGGTAGTTGATCCTCAAGACCGTGGTCCGCCCCTGCGCTTGGACGCCCACACTCTTGAAGCTGAACTGGCGCGTTCGTCCGCGCTCGTAGATGCTCTGCGCATCGTCGTACAGCAGTAGCAGTGAATTGGTTTGCGGGTCCACCATCTGTGTCACCAGACGCAGCCACTCGGGCTGGAAGTCGTGGCCTTCGTCGACGAGGATGGCACGGTACTGGGCCGACGGAATCTGCTTGCGCTCGACAGCACGGATCACGCCATCGACCATCTCGTCGAACATGGCTTTGCCCTGCGCCGGAATCGGTTGACCGAAGGCCACCAATTGCTGCCGGCACCACTTGTGAAAGTGGCGCACATGCACACGCTCAGCGAGCCCTCTGGCTTGCATCAGGCTTGCGAGCTTGACCGCGAGCGGCTCGTTGTAGCAAAGCACCAGCACCGGCTTGGCAGCAGTCGCCGCCTGAGCCAGCAATTCGGCGCGGTAGCCTAGGATCATGGTCTTGCCTGAGCCGGCTACGCCGTGGATGACGCGGTGACCATCGCCCAAGCTGCGCGCGAGTTGCTCCTGCTGCAGATCCATCACACGCATCAGGTCGGGATACGAGGCGTCCGCATCGCCTTCGAGTGTTGTCTGGTCGAACAGCCCGAACTGGGTCGCAACGCGCACTTCCGGAAACATGATCCAGCGCACGCGATCGAGTTGGGGCAGCGACATGACGCCGCCGAACGCATGCGGGAACATGTTCCAGAGGCGCTGCTGGAAATCCTCGGCGCCCGCCTGCTCCGTCATCTCGTCGGCGCAGATGACGTACTGCGAATCGAGCGCCTCACCAAGGCACGCTTGTTCGAACTGCCGTCGCGTGATGTTCGTCAGTACCACGCCGTAGCCCCAGGGGAAGCACAGCTTGCCCTGGTGCGCTCCTTCCGCGTGCACCAGTTGCGAGTCGCGTTCCAGGGCATTGACGACCTGGATCGCACAATGGCGTGCTTGCGCGAGTGGGTTGATGACGATCTTCAGTTGACCGTCGGGAACGATCTCCCACACCTGCCGGGTGGCACGGCGGATCGTGTCGAGGCGCCAGTGCTTGGTCTCGAGGATGAGCAGCCCGCGTCGCGGGTGCAGCACGACGAAGTCGGGGTGCGACCGCTTCGGGCCGACGGGCACGTCATACCAGACGAGGTAGTCGTCGTCGAGCTTTTGTTCCAGTCGTTCGGCGAGTCTGCGCTCGCCGGAGGTCATGCGTGCAACGCAGCTGCCAAGGGAAGGTATGAGCGTGGCCATTCAACGCTGTCGAGTCGGACGATGTGGCGACGAATGTAAGGCCCACGTGCATCGTTCCTGGTGCGGGCGCACGTCGGATTGGGCTGATTTCGATGCTATGTCACGCCCAAGCCTGCATAGCCACCCAGTCCGCGCTGCGCCATACGCGGCCTTGCCTGTTTTGCGGTTCTAGCCGCGCGCGTGGCCCTGGACATCGCCGGTCGCGGAGTGACGACTGGCGTCCGTTGCTTCGCGAGTCAGCGCACGATGATCTCGACGCGTCGGTTGCGCGGCTCGGCGACGCCGTCGGCGGTCGGCACGAGCGGCGCGCGCTTGCCGCGTGCGATGACCTGGATGTTGGCCGCGGGCACGCCGAGCCGGATCAGTTCGTTGCGGATGAAGTCGGCGCGTTGCTGGGCGAGGGCGTCGTTCGCCGCCTGGCTGCCGACGGCGTCGGTGTGGCCGACGACGAGCACGTCGGGCACCGGCCGCTGCGCGATCTCGGCCAGCGTCTTGTCGACCTGGCGGCGCGACTCGTCGGTCAGCACATCCTTGCCCTCGACGAAATAGAGCGTGAAAGTCTCGGCGCGCGCCGGTTGCGCGGCGAGCGCGCCGCCCCAGACGGCCTTCACCTCGGCCTCGTTCGTCGTCGAGGTGGAAAGCCCCGTCGCGCCGTCGCGCGCCGCTTGGTAGGGCTGGTCGAGGACGACCTGCTTGTCGCCGTGCGTCACGGCGACCGCGCTGCTTCGTCCGCCCGCCTCCGGCAGCAGGACGACGTTCGTGACCGGCGCGCAGGCCGACAGGGCGACGAGTGCGATGAGCGCCGCGAGCCCCGGCGCCAGAACGGCGCGGCGCAGCGCGATCATTCGCCGACGCTGACCGCGAACTCGGTGCCGCGGGCGCCGAGAATCGCGGTCGGCGTGCGCACCGTCATCGCGTCCGGCGCTTGCTTCGCAATGCGCCCGGAAACGACGACCAGCGTGCCCTTGTTGAGGGCGGCGTCGAACCGGCCCTGGCTGGTCGCCGGGTCGAGCGCGTAGTGTTCGAGCACGAGCACGCTGTTCGGCCCGGCCGAGAGCAGCGAATCGTCGTTCATCGTGATGCCGGCCGAACCGTCGGCGCCGGTGCGCAGCGTATCGGCGGTCTGCAGCCGCATGCCGACCGCGGCGGGCAGCGTCGCTCCGGCGCGCTCGACGTTCACGGTGCCGCGCGCGACCTTGATCTGGCCGATGTCGGCCGCGGTGGCCGCACCGGCAAGGCAGGCGGCGAACGCGAAGACGGTGCATGGGCGAAGTCGAGTCATGTGGGCTCCCGGGTCGCACGCCGAACGGTGAGGGCTGCCTAGAATACGACGAAGCTTTGCGCGGCGCCATCGCGACGCACTCGACCAAAGCCACCGATGACGATCGAAGTTCGAGCGCCGAATGATGAACGCGGCGAGTTCCCGGCACGTCTGGCCTCGTTGCACGCGACGGCCGACTTCGTGCAGGCGTTCTGCGATCGCCACCGCCTGCCGCGTACGGCCGCACTGCGGCTGACGCTCGCGATCGAAGAGCTGTTCACGAACAGCGTGACCCACGGCCACGGGGGCGACAGCGATGCAACGATCGTGATCGGCTTGTCCGTCCGTGCCGGAAGCATCCGGCTCGGCTATGCCGATGCGGCGCCGCGCTTCGATCCACGCCCCAGGCTTCGCACGCCGCCCGCGAGCCTCTATGCGCCGGCCGACGCGCGCCCGACGGGCGGCCTCGGTTTGCACCTCGTCGGCCAGCTAGCGTCCCGGGTTCGATACGCGTACCACGGCGGCAACCGCATCGTGCTCGCGATCCCGATCGACGGCGGCGGGTTCGATGCCTGATGGCGGCGGCGACAATGCCGGGATGGACAAGCCGTCGTCTCGAACCTCGATCGCGGCGCGATGAAGCCCGAGCCCGCCGCAACTGACCCGTCCGTGCAACGCAGTGCGGCGCTCGAGCGTTGGTTCGATGGGCTGGCCGATCTGTCGCCGGCCTACTTCGGCATGGTGATGGCGACCGGCATCGTCTCGCTGGCAGCGCACCTGGGCGGTCTGCCAACGATCGCGCGCGCGCTGTTCGCGCTCAACATCGCCGTTTACGCCGTGCTGTGGGCGTTGGCCGTGGCGCGCATGCTGCGCTTTTCGCGCCGCTTCTTCGGCGACATGATCGATCACCTGCGCGGCCCGGGCTTCTTCACGATGGTCGCCGGCACCGGCGTGCTCGGCAGTCAGTTCGTCCTGCTCGAAGCCGACTTCTCTGTCGCGACCGTGCTCTGGGGCCTCGCGATCGTGCTGTGGGTCGCGCTCACCTACACCATATTCACCGGCTTCGCGGTGAAGGAGAACAAGCCGAGCCTGGATCGCGGCATCAGCGGCGCCTGGCTGCTCGCGGTCGTCTCGACCCAATCGATTGCGGTGCTGAGCGCGCTGCTCGCGGCGCACATCGGCCAACCGTACAAGCTCGAGATCAACTTCTTCGCGCTCTCGATGTGGCTGTGGGGCGGCATGCTCTACATCTGGATGATGTCGCTCATCTTCTACCGCTACAACTTCTTCGCGCTGTCGCCCGGCGACCTGTCGCCGCCGTACTGGATCAACATGGGCGCGATGGCGATCTCGACGCTCGCCGGCTCGCTGCTGATCCTGAACGCCGACGACGCGCCGTTCCTGCATTCGCTGCTGCCGTTCATCAAGGGCTTCACGGTCTTCTACTGGGCGACCGGAAGCTGGTGGATACCGATGCTGCTGCTGCTCGGCTTCTGGCGCCACGTCTACAAGCGCTTCCCGCTCCGGTACGACCCGCTCTACTGGGGCGGCGTCTTTCCGCTTGGCATGTATGCGGTCTGCACGCACGAGTTGATTGCCGCGATGGACTTCGACTTCCTCGGCTGGCTGCCGCGGACCTTTGGCTACGTCGCGCTCGCCGCGTGGACGCTGGCCTTCATCGGCCTCGTGCACAGCCTGGCGCGCCGGTTCGGGCTGATCGCTGCGCCGAAGGTGTGACGTTGCATTCGGCAGTTCGCACGCATGGTGCGGTTGGCGGCGCGCCGGATCGGCAGCGAAGCGGGTCGGCGTGAGGCTCGTCTGGTTCTTCGGCATCGCCGCCGCGGCCGCCTTCGCGGGGCTGAGCGTCATGCTCGCGCCGCTCCACCCGGGTCCGCTCGCGCTCCAGCTTGCGTTCACGCCGCAGGCGTTCGCAGCCGTGATCCATGCCTGGTCGCCCGAGCAACTGGCGCGCTACCGCGCCCATCTGCCGTTCGACTTCGTGCTGCTGGTCTGCTACGGCGCGTTCGGCTATTTGCTCGCGGCGCGATCCAGTCTGTTCGTCGCCTGGCGGCCTGCAGCGCGCGCCGCGGCGCGCTGGTGTCTGCCGGCGGCGGCCGGGTTCGACGCCGCCGAGAACATCCTGCACGCCTGGCTGACGGCGATGCCGCGGTTCGACGTGACCTTGCCCTACTTCGCCGCGGCGCTGTGCTCGGCGTTGAAATGGCTGTTGCTGTGCGCCTTCGCGCTCGCGGTGGCGCGCGCGCTCGCGCAATCCCGAGCCTGATTTCACGCGCAAACTCGCCGCGCGTCAGTCCCGCTGCCCGGCGAGCGCCGCGATGGCGAGCGCGTAGCCGGCGACGCCGAGGCCGACGATCACGCCACGCGCCACCGGCGAGATGGTCGAGTGATGCCTGAAAGCCTCGCGCGCGTGCACGTTCGAGATGTGCACTTCGATTACTTGCACGCCCGCGCCCTTGATCGCGTCGTGCAGCGCGATCGAGGTGTGGGTGTAGGCGCCGGCGTTCAGCACGACACCGGCCAGTGTGCCTGCGGCCTGCACGCGGCCGGCTTCGTGGATCCAGTCGATCAGCACGCCCTCATGATTCGATTGCCTGAAGTCGAGCGCAAGACCGTGCGCGGCGCAGGCCTCGCGGCACAGCGCTTCGACGTCGGCGAGCGTCTGCGCGCCGTAGACGGTCGGCTCGCGGCTGCCGAGCAGGTTCAGGTTCGGTCCGTTCAGGACGAGGGCGGTCTTCATGGTCTGATCCCGGTTCGAAATTTTTGCGCGCGACGTCAGCCGGCGCGGGTTGCATGTCGCGCACGGCTAGTGCGGGAGCGAAACAGCTCGGCGATGCCGACCTCGCGCGGACCGGGGACGAGCGTGAAGCGCTCGCCTGCCTGCAGCGTGCCGGGCTTCCTCACCGCGAGATAGAAGCCGCACCAGCCGCTTTCCACCATCAGCCGCGTGGCCTGGTTGAAGCCCATCACCGCGTCGAGCTTGAAGCACGGGAATCGCGGCTCGCTGATCGCCAGATCGCAATCGGCGAAGCGCAGCACATCGCCGACCCAGGCCTGCGATTCGAGCAGGCCCGCGAGCGTCAGGTTCTCGCCGAGGAAGCCGTGCGGCAGCGGCGCGTCCCACGCCGCGACGCGCGCCTGGGCGCGCACCGTCTGCCAGAACGGATAGTGCTCGATCGGATAGGCGTAGACCGCCTTCGACAGGCCGCCGTGCACCGAAGGATCGGCCTGCTCGTCGCCTTCGAGCCCGAGCGCGCGCACGCCGACGCTGCCTGGCACGCTGCGCTTGGCTATGCCGCTCAGCACGCCGCGGCCCTCGACATCGATCTCGCGTGCGAGGCTGACGCTGACGCTCAGGATCTGTCCGCTCATGCGCACATCATGCCCGACGAGCGTTGGCGCCAGGATTTTCGGGTCGGCGAATGCGCACAGGTCAACGCTGCCGCAATCGCGTGAAGGGTCTCACGCCGAGCCAGCCAAGCGGCACTGAAAAGTCGATAGACTGGTTGCCCCGCCCGTGAGTGAAAACCCTGCAAACCGGGGATGACGCCGCTCGGCGATGGCGGGATGATCCCACTCTGGCGCCCGGGCTCGATCAGCCGGCCATGAGCGAAGGGGCCCCGACCGCGGGCCTGGATATACGTGGAATTGGGTCAGCCCCGCGCCATCGGCGCGAGGCTGACCCAATTTCTCTACAGCACGAATTTTCAACTCCAAGGACCGGACCCGCAATGAACGCCAACCCGAGCGCAGATGACCGACTCAACGTCCCCGCCCACGTCAGGCACAAGCGCCTGATCGCCTGGGTTGCCGACATGGCCGCGCTCACCGGCGCGCGCGACGTCGTCTGGTGCGACGGCAGCGACGAGGAATACGACCGCCTGTGCAAGCAGCTCGTCGATGCCGGCACCTTCACCCGCTTGAACCCCGAGTTGCGGCCGCACAGCTTTCTCGCCCGCAGCTCGCCGGGCGACGTCGCCCGCGTCGAGGGCCGCACCTTCATCTGCTGCGAGAACGAGCAGGACGCCGGCCCGACCAACAACTGGGTCGCGCCGGCCGAGATGCGCGAGCTGCTGCAGACCGGCGAGCAGGCACTTTTCAAGGGCAGTATGCGCGGGCGCACGATGTACGTCGTGCCGTTCAGCATGGGGCCGCTGGGCTCGCCGATC
>CAZVNC010000052.1:0-9738 GCA_964628305.1 uncultured Ideonella sp. | reverse complement strand
GCCTTGCCAGCCCGCCGCATCGCGGCCCGCTCGGGCGCGTCCAACTGCCGAATCTAGGGTGACGGCTTTGGCTGCGTCGGCGTTGCGCTCGGCGTTGTTCGTGATCTGGATGGGAGTCACCGTCGTACCGTGGGCGCTCGCCGTCGTCGTTGCTTCGATCTTCGTGCGCGGCAACCCGATCTACTGGATGTGCATAGCCTGGGTGCGCACCGCGATGTGGGGCTGCCGCACGATCTGCGGCGTCGTGCCGCGCGTGCGCGGGCTGGCAAACCTGCCGACGAAGGAGGACGCGACGGCGTCCGTCATCCTGCTGTCCAAGCATCAGTCGGCGTGGGAGACTTTCTACTACCCGAGCCTGATGTCGCACCCGCTGGCCTACGTCTTCAAGCGCGAGCTGCTCTACGTGCCGTTCTTCGGCTGGGCGATGGCGCGCATGGACATGATCCACATCGACCGCAGCAAGCGAGCCGAGGCCTTCGCGCGGGTCGCGGCGCAGGGCGCGAAGCTGATGGCGCGCGGCCACTGGATCATCATGTTCCCGGAAGGCACGCGCATCGCGCGCGGCCGCAAGGGCACCTACAAGGCGGGCGGCGCGCGCCTCGCGGTGGATACCGGCCGGCCCGTCGTGCCGATCGCCGTCGCGTCGGCCAAATGCTGGCCGCGCAAGACCTTTCTGATCCGCCCGGGCGTCGTCGACGTCTCGATCGGTGCGCCGATTGCGTCCGTCGGCCGCAAGCCGGACGAACTGATGCAGGAGGTCGAAACCTGGATCGAGGCCGAGATGCGGCGCCTCGACCCCGAGGCGTATGCCGGCGAGCCGGCGGCGGCCTGAAGCGAATGCCCCGCCGCATGCAGTCTGCGAACCCCTTGCAACTCGACTTGTTCGGTGCCGCGTTGCCCGCGGATGCGGTTGCCGGCGAGTTCATCCAGCCGGTATCCATTGCCGCGCCGGCACCGGCTGCGCAAGGCCCGCGCGAGAGGCTACCCAACGTCCGTCCCGAGCGCGAAGTGCTGCTCGGCGCGCATCGCGTCGGCTACGCGCTGCGCCGCTCGCGCCGCCGCAGCATCGGCTTCGCGGTCGGCGCCGAGGGGCTGACGGTCTCGGCGCCGCGCTGGGTCGGCCAGGGCGACATCGAAGCGGCGCTGCGCGAGAAGTCGGCCTGGATATTACGCAAGCTTGCCGAGCAGCGCGAACGCGAACAGCGCGTGCAGGCTGCGCGCATCGACTGGCGCGACGGCGCGACGCTGCCGTTTCTCGGCGCGGCGGTCGTCGTCGTCCTCGATCCGCGCTGCGCCGCGCAGCCCGGCGGCGTGGTGCTGAATGCCGCAGCCGCTGCGTCGCCCGGCGCTCTCGCGCTGCACGTCGGCCTGACGCACGACGCGGCGCCGAACCAGATTCGCGATGCCGTGCAGAGCTGGCTGCAACGCCAGGCGCGCCGCATCTTCGAGCAACGCTGCGGCCACTTCGCCGCACTGCTCGGCGTGCAGTGGCGCCGCCTCGCGCTCAGCTCGGCGCAGACGCGCTGGGGCAGCGCGAGCGCCGACGGCTCGGTGCGCCTGAACTGGCGCCTGGTGCACTTTTCGATGCCGACGATCGACTATGTCGTTGCCCACGAACTCGCGCACCTGCGCCACATGGATCACAGCCCGCGCTTCTGGGACGCGGTGCGCTCCGTCGTGCCCGACATGGATCGCGCGCGCGGCGTGCTGCGAAGCGAGGTGTTGCCGGTGTTCGAATAGGCCGCGCGTTCGTTCGAGCCGGTATCTCGCGCGCAGCGCGCCGAACTAGAGGTTCAGCATCGCCAGGTAGTCGAACAGCGAGGAGCCGCCAAAGGTCAGGAACGGCAGCAGCGCCGCCTTCAGCAATGGCTGCTGCGTGAAGCTGGCGAACGCGCCTTCGTGCAGACGTTCGACGCGCGCACCCAGCGCCTCCAATTGGGCGGACAGCTTGCCGTCGCCCGCCGCACCCTTGGCACGCAGCGCCGCGTCGCGCAAGCGATCCAGCGCCTGGTTGCGCGACGCCTCCGCACTGCGCCGCAACGCGAAGGCGCACAGCAACACGACGGCGAAGCTGATGGTCGTCAGCACGAATAGCGTCGGCTGCGTGTACCAGTCGTCGAAGAAGGGGCTGCGGGCCAGCACCATCAGGGACAGCACGACGAAGGGGAAGTAGATCAGCCGGCTGATGCTGCGCGTGCGGCGGGCGATGAACTCGAGGTCGATGTAGTCGTCCAGATAGGCAGACGGCACGCCGGTACGGCGCTCGAATGCGTTCAGCGTGCGCTCGGGCCAATTCGACTGATGCAGCCGAAGCCCGCGCATGAAGAACACACACAGCAGCGTCGCGTCGGCAACGAAGAAGATCAGGAACTGGATGGCGAGTGCGGTCGGCAGCGTGGTCCACCTCTGCATCTTCGCGGTCAGTTCGCCGCGCAACGGCGCGATCGGCGCGTCGCCGATCGCGTTTGACAACAGTGCGCCGAGCGCCACCATCAGCAAGACGCAGAGCGTGGTGCGAAACAGGCGCGCGCCGCCCCGGTTGCGGATGATGTAGTGCTTCCAGAAGGCGGTCGCCGCCGGCGTCATGCCTGCGCGCGTGCTCAGCAATGAAGGCCGCTCATGGTAGTTGCGCACCGCGAGCATGGCCACCAGCCGCTGCCAGGTGCTGCGCTTGCGCTCCTCGGTGGTCAGCTGTTCGGCCAGAAGGCGGCGTGTCGCACCGAGATGAAACTCGCGCGCGATGCGGTCCGCGTTGGAAGCCAGCATCCGCCAGGACAGCAGCACGAAGTACAGGCACAGCCCCAGCGTGCCGAGCCGGATCGCGTAGGTGGGCCAGGGGCTGATGCCGTCGGTGAACGACAGCGGCTTGCCGTCGCGCGTGATCGCCTGCGCGATCTCCGGCCAGGCGTGCGCCAGCAGCAGGGGCGGCAGCACGGCCAAGACGGCGATACCTACAACCAGCGCCACGGCGCGCGACGTGCGCCGGGCCGCACTGCGGCCGCCGGCAGCAACGAAGCGGCGCAAACGCCGCCTGCCAGCGCGGCTGAGTGCCAATGCAGGCGCCCACAGGGCCGCTGCCAAGACACCTGCAATCAGGAAGCGGGCCGTGGCGGAGAGCTCGGGTGCCATCGGCGAGGGCTCGGGATGAAGGCTGGCGCACAACTCGAGGCGCCAGCGGCCGCAGCGCGGCGTCCAACCGCCCGCGGTCGGATAGACGGACGCGAGCGACGCCAACTGCATCGGACCGCTGGTGTTGGCCGGAGCCTGCCCCGGCGTCGTGCTTCTCGTCGGCGGCGGGCTGTAGTCGAAGACGCCGGAACGTGAGACTTCGAGCAGGCGCGGCTTGTCGAACCAGATGCTGACCTGGGCCGGCGTCCAGCGCATCTCGGACTTGCCGCCGTCCTCGACCGCACGACCGGCATCGGCCAGCGCCAGCATGGTGCTCAGATAGGCCGAAGGTTGATAGCTGTCGCGAAACGGTGGGACGCCGCGCTGGATGGGGTCGTCCAGTCGCAGGCCGAAGTTCGATGCCACGATCAGGTTTCGCGACCATGCAAGCTCGCTCGGGTGAAACAGGCGCGCATCGAGGTCGGTCGTGAAGAAGATTGCATGCGGCATCGCGGCCTGCAAGGCCTGCAGCACGAGCAATTTGTCGTACACGTCGCTGCCGAGCACGCCCACTGCGCGGATGCCGTATTGGCGTCCATAGCGGTGGCGCAGGTCGGCATCCTCCTCCCGGATGCTCCACGCCAGCCGGCGCAGGTAGTCGAACTGGCTCTGACCTTCGGGGCGCTCGAAGTAGGCGTCGCTTCCTGCGGTATCCGATCCGTCGGACTTGTTGCCGCTCTTCCTGGCTCGGCCGTCCGATGAATAAGAAGCGGTCGGCGCGTCGCCCGGCAGCCGGCCGTCGATGCCGCGCACGTAGTTCCAGTTGGTGACGCAAAAGCCGGGTTTGTCCGTCTTCGCGTCATAGCGATACAGCCGCCGCTGTTCGCGCCCGTAGAGCGTGTCCCACTCCGAAACGATTGCGATCGTGCTCGGCAGATCCCGTGGCGAACCAGCGACTTCGCCTTCGGCGGTCTGGTCCGGGCACTTTACTTTGCGGCCATTGGGCGGTCGTGCGCGCAGCCCGCGCAGCTCGAGTTCGTTGATCAGGCTGCCGGCAAGGCGGTCGTCGGTACCGATCGTGCGCAGCAGTTTGACGCCATGGCCGCGGAGAAACTCTGAAACGGTGTCGTCGGAGGCTCCCTTGATGGATCGCATCAAGACGGCATCGGGCACGGTCGCGGCACCGGAGAAGAACCGGAAGTCCGACTCCTTCAGCGTCTGTTTCACTGCTGGATCGAGGGGGCCGTTCGCTTCATGGACGACGTCGCGCAGGCCGTCCGAAGAGGAAGGCCCGAGCACCCGCCAGCGCACGGCCGGCATGTCGCCCGCGCCCGCATTCGGCGGCTGAACCCGCAGCGCCAGCGCCGCGAACCTCGCAAGTGGACGGTCGTTGAATTGCGAACTGTCGAGCCACAACACGACCAGACGACAGCTCTTGCAGCTGTCGGGCCATCGATTCGAATCGATGTTGGACTCGAAGCTCTCGAACGGGATCACAGCGGCTTGCGGATCGGGTTCGCTGGCGCCTTTCGATTCGGAGAAATAGAAGTAGCCCAGGTGCTCGCTGTCCATGGGCGCGAAGCCGCGCGCATTCAGCCCGGCCAACACCGCATAGCGCGTGCGGCGGCGGCTCTCGACGCGCTCCGCATAGGGTCCGCCGGGAACCATCACCGCCAGCACGACGACGGCCCCCTTCTCGGCGGCGGGACCGAACTGCGGCGGCCTCAACAATTCGGCGAAGCGCGCCGCGCTGTGCGCGTTGTGGTCGTCCTTCAACGTGTGCTGCTTCGGTTCTTGCTCGCGCGCCTTGGCCACCGCACCGAACGGATCCTGCCAAAGACGGGCGTCGACGTCCTGCGTCGCTGCGCGGGTTTCGATCTGCGGCTCGTTTAGCCCCGGCCGACTGCTCTCGAGCGACGTCCGGCTCACGAAGAGGGCGCCGGCCGCCATCAGCACAATCACGATCAGCCCGCCCCCGGGCAGGCCACCGGTCGACTTGTCGTCCTTGTCCATAGCCCTCTCATCGAGCGCCGGTGTCGGCTTCGGCCACGCGCCTGGGCACCGATTTCATCCGGCGGCGGCCGTGCATGGTGCGCTCAATTCATGGCCGCCGACATCCCAAGAAGTGGGGGAACGTCCTAGGGATGCGGTCAGTTCGCCTTCTTCGACTCCGACGGGTCTCGGCGTTGCTCCGAGTGCCGCCGCGGTGCTACGCTGCACCATCCCCACCTTTGCAACGGTGACGCCAATGGCAACGGTTCGCGAAGGCAGCGTTCCGGTCCTGCTGGTCGTTGATGTGCAGAACGGCGTCATGCGTGACGCGTGGGATGCATCGTGCGTGATCAAGAACGTGTCCCGCGTCGTCGAACGCGCTCGCATCCAGAGCGTTCCGGTCGTCTGGGTGCAGCATTCGGACGAGGACCTGCCGCACGGCAGCCAGGAGTGGCAATGGGTCCCCGAACTGGTGCCCGCACGAGGCGAGCAACTGCTTCACAAGCACTTCAACTCATCCTTCGAACAGACCAGCTTGGAGCAAGACCTTGCAGCACTTGGTGCAACCCACCTCATGCTGGCTGGCGCGGCAACCAACTGGTGCATCCGTGCAACTGCCTACGCCGCTCTCGATCGAGGCT
Source organism: uncultured Ideonella sp. (assembly GCA_964628305.1). Classification (GTDB taxonomy): domain Bacteria; phylum Pseudomonadota; class Gammaproteobacteria; order Burkholderiales; family Burkholderiaceae_C; genus CAIKUF01. Next base: position 3,997 of record CAZVNC010000052.1, on the reverse strand, counting down.
ACGACGTCACCCTGATTGGCGATGCCCACACCACGCAAAGTATGGAACTCGGCGACGGTTCGAGAGTCGAGGCGGCCGACATCATCCGGGAACTCAACACGGCGATGACCTGGCTGACTTACCCAGGACGCAGGAACGGCACGGCAACGGCCGAAGAGGTCGACTTCGGCACGCCTGGCGGCAGGCGGTAGGTCACGTTCGACTGGCCACGCGCTCGCCTGCTCCGGCGTTCCGGCAATGCTCAACCTGCGGCGTTCAGCGCTTGCGGCTGAACGCCGCTGTCGGTGGCGGTGTCGACTTCGTCCCAGATCCGTCCGCCGGCGCGCAGTGCCGAGTGCTCGCGCTTCGATTGCAGCAGCGGGTAGAACATCTCATGGAACCAGCGCTCCTTGCCGAACAACTGGTCGTCCTGCAGGCCGACCTTCGGCGGATACTGCTGAGTGATGTGCGCGCTGCCGAACAGCACGTCCCACAGGAACAGCATGTTGCCGAAGTTGCCCTTGTAGTGGCCGATGCCGTCGGCATTCGTCAGCGCGTGGTGCGCCCAGTGTGTGCAGGGCGTCGAGATCGTGCGTTGTACCAGCCACATCACCGGCCGCAGCGCGCGGATGCGGTACAGCGGCTCGTCCCAGCGCCAGGCGCTGTGCGCGCCGAGGATGATCGCGATCTTGCAGATCAGGTACACGCCATAGACCGCGCCGAAGCCCAGGTACAGTGCCACGCCGCCGAACCACAGGCCGGGCATCAGCAGGTAGTAGAAGAGGTTGTTCCGGTAGGTCATCCGGATGCTCATGTAGGTGGCCGAGTGGTGCGCGCGGTGCAGCGGCCAAAGCAGGGGTGTGTGCGAGACGCGATGCCACCAGTACTGGGTCAGGTCGTCAGTCAGCAGCAGCAGGCCCACCATGGCCCACCAAGGTAGGTCGGCCCAGGCGCCGCGTTGTTCGGGCATCAGCCAGGCCGACAGGTGGCCGCTCGCCAGGATCGCCAGCGGCTGGGCCACGGCAATCAGGCTCAGGAACATCGCAAGTTCGAGCTTGGTGTCGTCGGCGCTGGCGTGCACCGTGTTCTTGTAGCGGCGCGATGCCCATTCGATCCCGGCGAAGCCGAGCATCACGGCGACGATCAGAAGGTTCTGCAACAAGGGACTCATGCGGGTGTCTCCAGAAACTCAGCCGGGTTCGCGACCGAATGCGTGAAGTCTGAAGTTCTGCCTCTGATGTGTCCAATGCATTGTTGACAACACAGTGATGCGTCGTACACATTTGCGCAGTTTATGGACCTGCGACGCCTTCAACACCTGTTGGCATTGGCTGAGGAGCGCCACTTCGGACGCGCGGCAGAGCGCGTCCATCTGAGCCAGCCTGCTTTCAGCCGCAGCATCCAGGCGATCGAGGCGGAACTGGAACTGCGCCTGTTCGATCGCGGGATCGGCGATGTGCGACCGACTCCCGCCGGCGAATTCGTCATCGAGCGGGCGCGCCGGCTGTTGTTCGACGCCCGCAGTCTGGCTCGCGATGTGGAACTCTTCCGCGACAGCCAGCTTGGCGACACCGCCTTCGGTGCCGGGCCGCTGCCGGCCGTCACGCTGCTGCCCGAGGTGCTCACCAGGTTGCGGCGTGAATTCAGCGGCATTGCGCTGCGCGTCGAAGTGAGCAACTGGCAGCGCTTGCTCGAGCGCCTGCTCGCCGAGGACATCGAGTTCTTCGTCGCCGACTCCAGCGAACTGCCCGAAGACCCCGCGCTGGAGATCCGCTCGATCGAACGTCAACTGGGTGGTTTCTACGTGCGCGCCGGCCATCCCTTGTGCGGCCAGCCCTGCACGCTGTCCGAGGCCTGGGCTTTCGGTGTCGCCTCGTTTCGACTGCCGCGGTCGGTCCAGGCTGCCTTGGCCAGGCTGCTGAAACTGCCGCCCGCCGCGCCGCTGGTGCTCGCGCTGGAGTGCGACGACCTGGGTTTGCTGGGTGCGGTGGTACGGGCGTCCGACACGGTGCTGGCGTCGACCGACGTCGCGGCACGCGCGGCCGTGGATTCCGGCAGCTTGCAGCGCCTCCAGGTGCGCGACCTGCCGACCTTGTACGCGCAGATGGGCGTCGTCACGCTGCGCAACCGGACCTTGTCACCCACGGCGCAACGACTGATTCGGGACATCGAAGCCGTTGCCAGGCAAGTGAATGTGCAGCCCGCTTGACGCAGCGAAGCGCCACGATCCCGGGCGCGCGACGAGGCTCAGCGGCGTTCGCCGACACCCACGGCGGCGCGCTTCTCGCCCGCCTGCGCCGCCGCGGCGCCCGACTCGGTCCAAGTCGGTGGCACCTGATCGGCGCTGGTCGGCGCCGGGCCGGCTTGGCGGCCGGCCTGCTCGGGCACGAGTTGGCTGACCGCCGCCGGATGCGGTGGGCGCAGCTGTGTCAGCTCCTCGGCTATCTGCGCCGCCGACGCCGGGCGGCCGGCGACGGTCGGCCGGATGCCGGGGCTGGCCGCCAGTTCGTCCGCATCGGGCATGCGCGGCGAAAAGTTGTGCGCGTCGGCGAGCGGCCAGTACAGGCGGTAGACGTTGTGCTGGCGCGCGAGGTCGTCGAGGATCGCGCGCGGCCGCATCGTCGGCATGGCGGCCGACAGCAGGCGGATGCGCGTGCTGTCGATGCGGCGCACGATGTGATAGGTGCTGAGTTGATCGGGGTGCATCAGGCCTGCGGCCTGCAGCAGTTCCTTCAGCGCGTGCAGCGTGTTGGCGTGGTACTGCGCGACGCGCGGTGCCTTGTCGGTCACGACCAGCGCGCGCTGGCGCAGCGGGTCCTGCGTCGTGATGCCGGTCGGGCAGCGCCCGGTGTGGCAGACCTGCGCCTGGACGCAGCCGAGCGCCATCATGAAGCCGCGCCCCGAGTTGCACCAGTCGGCGCCGAGCGCGAACATGCGCGCGAGGTCGAACGAGTTGATGACCTTGCCCGCCGCGCCGATCTTGACGCGCTCGCGCAGGCCGGCGCCGATCAAGGTGTTGTGCACCAGGTTCAGGCCTTCCTGCACCGGCGCGCCCATGTGGTCGGCGAACTCCACCGGCGCGGCGCCGGTGCCGCCTTCGGCGCCGTCGACGACGATGTAGTCGGGCGTGATGTCGGTCTCGAGCATCGCCTTGACGATGCCGAACCACTCCCAGATGTGGCCGATGCACAGCTTGAAGCCGGTCGGCTTGCCGCCCGAGAGTTCGCGCAGGCGCGCAACGAAGCGCAGCAGCTCGACGGGAGTCGCAAACGCGCTGTGCGACGACGGCGAGACGCAGTCCTTGCCGACCGGAATGCCGCGCGCGGCGGCGATCTCGACCGTCACCTTGGCGCCCGGCAGCATGCCGCCGTGGCCTGGCTTGGCGCCCTGGCTGATCTTTATCTCGATCATCTTGATCTGCGGGTCGCGCGCCTGTTCGGCAAAACGCTCGGGGTTGAAGCTGCCGTCGGCGTTGCGGCAGCCGAAGTAGCCCGAGCCGATCTCCCAGATCAGGTCGCCGCCGTGCACGCGGTGGTGCTGGCTGATCGATCCCTCGCCGGTGTCGTGCGCGAAGCCCCCGCGCCTGGCGCCCGCGTTCAGCGCCAGGATGGCATTGGCACTGAGCGCGCCAAAACTCATGGCCGAGATGTTGAACACGCTGGCGGAGTAGGGCTGCGTGCAGCCGTTGGCGGCCTCGCCCACGGTGATACGGAAGTCGTGCGAGGCCAGTGTGGTCGGCTGCATCGAGTGGTTGATCCACTCGTAGCCCTCGGCGCCCACCTCAAGCTGTGTGCCAAAGGGCCGCTTGTCGGACTCGCCCTTGGCGCGCTGGTACACCAGCGAGCGTTGCGCGCGCGAGAAAGGCGCTGCTTCGTTGTCGCTTTCGATGAAGTACTGGCGGATCTCGGGGCGGACGTATTCCAGCAGGTAGCGCAGGTGCCCGATGACGGGGTAGTTGCGCAGCACGGCCCGGCGGTCCTGGCGCATGTCGTGCACGCCCACCGCCACCAGGGCGGCG
>CAZVNC010000051.1:5730-9782 GCA_964628305.1 uncultured Ideonella sp. | reverse complement strand
GTTCGCCGGGTTCAGGTCGAGCGCCGCGGCACCGGCCGGCGCGACTTGCTGGCCAGCACCATCGCAACGCCGCCGAGGATCGCGATCGACGCCAGCACGAGGCGGATGCTGACCGACTCCGACAGAAACAGTACGCCGCCGAACGCGGCGATAGGCGGCACCGACAACTGCACCGTCGCGGCGCGCATCGCGCTCAGGCCGTTCAGCGCGGCGTACCAGATCACGTAGCCGATTCCCGACGTGACCGCGCCGGATGCGACGGCCAGCGCGACACCGGCCGCGTCGGCACGCGCATGGGTCGCGAGTGCCAGACTGAGCAGCAAGGCGAGCGGCGTTGCGCGCAGGAAGTTTGCCGCGGTCGAGGCAAGCGGGTCGGCCACGCCGCGGCCGCGCAGCGAATAGACGCCCCAGGCGATGCCGGCTGCCGCCATCATCGCCGCCGCACCGGGCGGGGGCGCGGCCAGGCCCGGCGAGACCAGAAAGACGAGCCCGGCGATGGCCAACGCAAGTCCGCACCAGGCGCTCCTGCGGAAGCGCTCGCCCGCGCGGAGACCGGCGCAGAACATCGTCAACTGAACCGCGCCGAACAGGATCAGCGCGCCGCTGCCTGCCGGCAGGCTGATGTAGGCAAACGAGAACAGTGCGACGTAGGCGAACAGTGCCGACGCGGCGAGCCAGTCCGCCGCAGCGGGCGCGGCGCGGTCGCCTCGGAGCCGCAGGATCACCGCCAGCGCAAGCGCGCCGGCGAGCAGGCGGATGCTGCCGAAACTCGCCGCGTCGATCAGGCGCTGCTGCAGCGCAAGCCGGCACAGCAGCGAGTTGGCCGCGAAGGCGATCATCGCCAGCGTCGTCAGCACGGTCGTCCGCAGCCACGGAGACGCTGCGCGCAGGGCCGGCATGTCCACGGGTCCGCTGGAAGCGGCTCCTACGCGGCGGTCGCCGCGAACAGATGCCAGTCGCCCGGCACGCCCTTCAAGGCATGGCGGCCGAGGTCTTCGAATTCGAGTCCCGAGCCGACGACGAGATTCTTCACCGTCGACGAGACGAGCACCTGCCCCGGCGCGGCGAGCGCGGCGACGCGCGCGCCGAGGTGCACGGCGATGCCGCTCAGCTTCTCACCCTGCATCTCGCATTCACCGGTGTGCACGCCGACGCGCAACTGCACGCCCAAGGCCTGCGCCGCTCGGGCCATCGCGACGCCGCAGCGCACCGCGCGCGCCGGGCCGTCGAAGGCGGCAAACAGACCGTCGCCCGCGGTGTCGAGCTTGCGCCCGCGAAAGTGGCGCAGCTTGTCGTCGGCGAGCGCATAGAAGCTGGCAAGCAGTTGCTTCCAGCCCTGATCGCCGAGTTCGGCCAGCCGCCGCGTCGACTCGACGATGTCGCAAAAGAGGATCGTCGTCAGGATGCGGTCCGGTTCGGCCTCGGTGCGCTCGCCGGTGAGGAATTCGCGCACCTCGCCGAGCAGGGCATCTTCGTCGCCGCACCAGGGCAGGTGGTCCTCGCCGTCGAGCTCGACGTAGCGGCTGCCTTCGATGTGCGCGGCGAGGTAGCGTGCATGGCCGACGCGCACCGGCTTGTCGTCGCGGCGGTGCAGGATGAGCGTCGGCACGCGGATCGCCGGCAGCACATGGCGCACATCGAGCTGCGTCATCAGACCGAACAGCTTGCGCGCCGTGCCCGGGCTCATCGCCATGCGCTCGAGGCGCGCGAGGACGCGCATCGTCGCCGCGTCGGCGGCAAGGGTCGGCGCGAAGGCGCGCGACAGTTCGCCCGTTCCCCAGGTCGTGTCAAGCCCGCCTATCCAGCGGTCGTTGAGCTCGGACGGATAGCCGTGCGGATAGTCGTCGCCGCGGCTGAAGCGGGCGAAGGTGCCGTACAGCAGCAGCGCCTGTGTGCGATCGGGATAGGTCGCGGCGAACATCATCGCCATCGGCCCGCCCTCGGAGATGCCCCAGATCGCGGCGCGCTCCCAGCCGACGGCGTCGAGCACCGCGCGCACATCGTCCATCCGCTCCTCGAGCGTCGGCGGGTCGGAGACGGGGTCCGACAGCCCGGTCCCGCGCCGATCGAGCAGCACGACCCGCGCGAAGTGGGCCACCCGCTCGGCCCAGTCGGCAAAGTCCCTGAGCGTCCAGATATTCTCGACATGCGACGCCCAGCCAGGGATCAGCACGAGGTTCACGTCGCCGCTGCCGAAGACCTGGTAGGCAATGCTCAGCTCGCCGCTCCTGGCGTAGCGGGTGTCGATCTGGTCGGCGTCGAGCATGCGCGATTGAAGCACGGTCACCCGCCGGTTGGCGAGCGGGAGGCGGCAACTCCGGCCTGTCGCCATTCGGGCGGGTCGTCGGCGGGTTGCCGATCCCGCGGTCGCCGGGTTGCTTCGCCGACGGCTCGAGCATGCTGATGAGCACCCTCCCGCTATTCATTCCTCTCGCGCAGTCTGCCGGCATCGACCTGCTGCGGCCGGCCGTGCTGTACCTGCTGACGATGGCGACAGGCTTCCCGACGCCGCCGTTCGGGCTGCCGCTGTTCGTGATGAAAAGTGTCGCGTCCAAGCACATCACGATGGCCCGGGTCTATCGCCTCGCGCTGCCCTTCCTCGGCAAGGAACTGCCGGTGCTACTGTTGCCGATCATCTCCCCGCTGCCCGGCATCTGACTGCCCGCGCTGCTGGTCAAGTGGCTCGCCCGACCTGGCGCGGGTCGATTCCGCCAGGTGGGGCAGGGTGGGCGGCGCTGAGGACAGGTCGTTCGACCTGTGGCCGCCCAGCAAGCGATCGGCGCGCGGCAAACCCGATGGCTGGTTGCTCGCCCGCCGGTCGACGTCTCAAATCGGCCGCCGGCGCAACGCCAAGGCGCCGAGGAGCACGCCGCCGAGTGCGAACAGCGCGAGCGATGCGGGCTCGGGAACGGCGCTGAGCGAACCGAACAGACCGTTCACCTCATCGTTGATCCCGGCGGCGAAATACAGCTTGTTCACATCGCCGCCGCTGCCACCGTTGCCGAAGGTCAGGCCCCACAAGCCCGTGTTCGCAATCGGATCGCCGTTCTTGCCGGCGAGCTGGCCGAGGAAGGCGCCGCTCGCGAAGTCGAAGGCGCTGATGCGACCGTCTTCCTCGTTGCCTACCAACAGCGCTCCGCCGAACTTCCCGAAGGTCGAAGGCGCAAGGGTCAAACCCCACGGCGACTCGAGCGCGCCGCCGTCGCCGTTCGCGGCGACGCGCCGCAAGAAGTTGCCGTTGAAGTCGAAGGCGTTGACGACCCCACCCCCCGTGCCCTCGTTCTCGTAGGTCGCCAGGAGAACGCCTCCGACCTGCTGGACGTTGTACACTGTGAAGCCGGCGGGCAGGTTCGGATCGACAAACGATCCCGACAGGGCCGTCGGCGCAAACGCGGCGTCGAAGACGTCGATCCTGTTGGCGCTCGCGTTCGCGGCGTAGAGGAAGTTGCCGGTGCCGTTGTTGCCGACCGCCAGGCCGGTGTATGCAGCGCCCGGCGTCGAGACCGCGACCGTGGCCTGCGTCCCCTGAGCCGAGTTCCACCCTGAGATCGAACCATCGAGGTTGGCAAAAAGGAACAGCGCCTTGCTGCCGCTCGCCAGGACGAAATCGCTCGTGGCATTGAAGACCTGCCCGGTCGGACCGCCCGCCCCCGGGATGGCGACGACCAGCGGTCGCGGCTGTCCGGTCCCATCGTAGAGCGTCGAGGTGCCCGTGACCTGGTTCGAAACCCAGAACGGGCCGGTCGGACTTGACGAGACCCCCCATGGGTTCTTCAGGTTGGCGTCGGTGAACGCGGCGAGCCCGGGGACATCCGAGACCAGGTTGGCCTGCGAGTAGTAGGAGGCGGCCCAGGCCGGCATTGCGGCGAGCAGGGCGCCGGATGCGTACAGGCTTCGGGCGAGGAATCGGCGGCGTAGCAGCATTGCAATCTCCTTCGGGTTGGGGCTGGTGATCGGCGTGCCGAGTGTGGTAAATGCCGCCTGGCGCCGCATGGGTTCAAACGCGCTCGCCCGAGCGCAGCGCGGCGGTCCAAGCTTCGAGTCGAAGCGCC
>CAZVNC010000051.1:666-5630 GCA_964628305.1 uncultured Ideonella sp. | reverse complement strand
CGGATCGACGAAAGCGCCTGCGGGCCGCACGAGCTTGTCGAATCTGCCGTCGAATGCGTCGACCCGGCGGTTGCGAAAATCGCTTGCCAGCAGGCGGCACGTCCCGGCCACCCTGGCGGGCGCCGCATGCATGCGTCGAGAGCTCAACGTTCGTCCTCCGGTCCGAGAACCGTAGATGCCCAAGCGCGGGCTCGCGGTTCAGTCGGCGCCGCGCGTCAGCGGTGAGCCATCGCGCCGCAGTCGCAGGCGCAGTCGCCTGCCGCGCTCTGCACCGAGGCGCAGGCATCGACCGCGTCTGCGGGTCCGCGCACCAGCGCTGCAACGGGCGCCGTCATGCCGACCTCGAGCAACAACGCCATCAGTCCGCTGACCTGCGCCGCGGCGTACGAGGCGCCCGAGACGAAGCCCCAGTGCGCGCCCGGCAGGGTGGTCGGCAGATCCCGCCCCGGGGCCGTCGCGACGCCCGGCGGCCCGCTTTCGCCAGCGACGGCCAGGACGCCGGGGTGCGAAGCCGGAAAGCCGCCGTCGGAGTGCGTGCCGTCGAACGCGCCGACGACGACGATCCCTTGCGCCAGCGCGGTGTCGAGCAGCGCTTCGAGCAGACGGCCGGCCGGGCCGGACAGGCTCAGGTTGATGACCTGGGCGCGATTTTCGATCGCGAACTGCAGCGCCTTCGCGAGCGTCAGCGTGCTGCACCGCGTCGCCTCGCCCGCCTGCCAACACGCGCGTAGCGCCATCAGCCGGGCCTTCGGCGCGACGCCGGCAATGCCGACGCCGTTGTCGTCGCGCGCCGCGATCAAGCCGGCGACCGCGGTGCCATGTTGCTCGGCCGCGGGGAAGCGGCCCTCGACGAAGTTCTCGCGCCAGGCCAACTGGCCGGCCAGGTCGGGATGCCGCGCCTCGACCGCGCTGTCGATCACGGCGATGCGAATGCCGCGTCCCGTCGCCCGGCGATGCAATTCGGCCAGATGCCAGGCGCTGGGTTGCACGGCGTAGAGCGGATCGTCGTGCGAGGCGGCCGCCGCAAGCCCGCGGTAAAGGCCCATTGGTTCGGCCCAGGCAACCCGGCGGTCGCGCAACAGGCGCTCGCTCACGCGAGCCGCTGCCTGTGCGTGGGGCAGCCGCAGCACGAAGCACTCGACGCCCGCGAGCGGCATCGCCCAGCGGTACTCGAGCGCGAGGTGGTGTTCGCGCGCGAGCTGGCGCGCCAGGTGTCGGCGGGCCTGGGCCTGTCCCGGCCCGGACTTGATCGGCAACATCACGAGAACCTGCTGCCGCAACTCGGCGGGGTCGTCTTGCGCCTGCGCCGCCCCGGCGGCGAGCCATGCCGCCAAGAGCAGGGCGACGCAGCGCATCACGGCGCATCCTCGGCGGCGTCCAGCGACTCGGCGAGCGTGACGCCGGGGCTTGCGCGCAGCCGCGCCAACACCTCGCCCATGCTGCCCGAAGGGGCGGCAAGGACATAGGCCTGGCTTGCGGTCGGTCCGCCGGCAAAGCGGGCGCCGCTTTCGAGCAGGGTGCGCCGAATTTCGGCTTCGGATGTGTCGGGGCGGAATTTCACCACCAGATTGCCAGGTACGGCAGCGCCGCTGCCGAGGGCGCGGTAGTCGCCCTGCGTGCGCGTCGCGACGAGCGCTGCGGCCAGGGCGAGCACGAGCACGAACTGCGCGCCGAGCGCAACGCGCACCCAGGGCGCAGCATCGCTGAAGCGGCGCAGCCAGCGTTGCAGCGGCGCGCGCCGGCGGCGCCGCGGGGTGTCGATCTGCAGACGCAAAGCATCGAAGCCGCGCCCGGCCTCGTCCGGGGTGGCCAGCGTGCGCTGCGCCAGCATGAACCTGCGCTCCGAGCGCAGATCGGCCCGGCAAGCGGGGCATCCGGCGAGGTGCGACTCCACCCGCGCGGCCTCTTCGCGCCCCAGTGTGCGCGTCGCGTACCAGGGGAGGAGCGCCTGCGCCGCTTCGTGCGTCGCGGCGTCCTGCGCGACCAGTTCGAGCGGCGGCGTCACAACCAATCCTGTCCTGCGAGCAGCGACCTGAGACGGCGCCGGGCGTGGAACATGCGCGTCTTCACGGTGTCGACCGGGCAGTCGACGACGGCAGCGATGTCGCGATACCCCATGCCGTGGAAGTAGGTCAGATCGACGACCGCGCGGTGCGCTGGAGACAGGCCGTCGAGCGCGTGCAGCAGCGCGGTGTGCAGCTCGCGCCTGGCGAACTGCTCCTCGGGTCCGGGCTCGGCGGATTCCATCGCTTCGAGCCCCGCGTCGTCAGCGCCGAACGTGGCATCGACGCGCCGCAGTGCCTTCAGCGCGGTGCGGTAGGCGATCGCGAAGATCCACGTCGACACCTTGCTTTCGCCGCTGAAGCGGGCGGCGGCGTTCCAGACCACGAGCATGGTGTCGTTGAGCACTTCCTCGACCAGCCCGGGGCGGCGCGTCACGCGGTCCAGAAAGCGCGTCAGGCGCGGGTGGTAGGCGCGGTAGAGCGACTCGAAGGCAGCGAGGTCGCGGCCGGCGACGTGGGCGATCAGGCGCGATTCGGCCTCTTCGGCGAACGCGGGCGGTGCCGAGGAAGAAGACAGCGGAACAGGCCCTTGTTGCAGCACCGGCGGCGTCCAATCATGCGGTAAGTACCGCGTGCGAGGGAATCGTTCAAATCCGGGTCAGAACAGGCTGGCCACCATGTTGATCGCGAGCGCCAGCACGAGCGTGTTGAAGGCGAACGAAAACGCCGAGTGGGCGAGCACCAGCCGGCGCATCGCACGCGACGTCACGCCGACATCGGAGGTCTGTGCGGTCGCCGCGATCGTGAGCGAGAAGTACAGGAACTCGGTGTAGTTCGGCGCTGGTGCCTCGCTGCCGCCCGCGTGCGGGAAATCCAGCCCTCCCTCCAGCCCGGCGCTCGGGTAGTAGCGGCTGGCGTAGGTCAGCGCGAACTCGAACGGCAGCAACAGCCAGGCGCCGATGATCGTCGCCAGCGTCAACCCGAGTTCCTGCCAGGCGAGCACCGCGCCGGTCGACTTGACAGCCCCAAGTTCAGCAAAGATGGCGGCCAGGCTTGCCACCGCGGCTGCCGCGGCAAGGATGAGCACGACGACGGCACTCTCGGCGTGCGCCGCGGCCTGACGCCGCAGGCGGCCGTGGTCGGGATGCGCCATCATCGTGCCGACGAGGATCAGGTAGAGCCACACCGCGGCGTTCCAGGCGACGAGCACGCGGCTTGCACCGGCGAGCGTCGACGGCAGCAGCCAGCCGGCGGCGACACCGGTGGCGATCGCGATCAAGAGACGCGGTCGAACCTGGAGGCGGGCGAGCGTGCGTCGCAGCATGGCGTCGGGGGCGGCACGGATAATCGGCCGCATGCATCCTAACGCGCTCGTCGAGCTGGCGACCGAACTGCTGCACCAGGTACTGCGCTTCGAGCATCCGGCCGACTCGGTGGTGTCGGATTTCTTTCGCCGCGAGCGCCAACTCGGCCCACGTGAACGCCATGCGCTCGCCGAGACGATCTATGCCGTGCTGCGCCGCAAGCCGCTGCTGCAGCATCTGGCGCAGTCGGGCAAAGGCGAGTTGGAGCGCCGTCTGGTCGTGCTCGCCTGGCAGGGCAATGCCGGCTTCCTGCGCGCCGCTTTGGCGCCGACCGAGGTGCAGTGGCTGGAACAGGTTCAAGCGGTGGACACGGCGGCGCTGCCCGAACGGCTGCGTCACAACCTGCCTGATTGGCTGGCCGAGCGCTTGCGGGACGAACTCGGCGCGGAGGAGTTCTGGCCGCTCGTCGAGTCGCTCGACCGGCCCGCCGGGCTGGACCTGCGCGTCAATGCCGTCAAGTCGCGCCGCGAGGACGTGCAGGCGGCGCTTGCCGCGGCCGGCATCGTCAGCGAGCCGACGCCGTACTCGCCGCTCGGCCTGCGCATGCAAGGCAAGCCGGCCTTGCACAAGATCGACGTCTTCCTGCGCGGCGACATCGAAGTGCAGGACGAAGGCAGCCAGTTGATCGCGCTGCTGACCGGCGCCCGGCGCGGCGAGATGGTCGTCGACTTCTGCGCCGGCGGCGGCGGCAAGACGCTCGCGCTCGGCGCGATGATGCGCAACACCGGGCGCCTGTATGCGTTCGACGTCTCGGGCCACCGGCTCGCCGGACTCAAGCCGCGGCTCGCGCGCAGCGGTCTGTCGAACGTTTATCCGGTGCAGATTGCGCACGAGCGCGACGACCGCATCAAGCGCCTCGCCGGCAAGATCGATCGCGTGCTGGTCGACGCGCCATGCTCCGGCCTCGGCACCCTGCGCCGCAGCCCGGACCTGAAGTGGCGCCAGACGCCCGAGACGGTCGCCCGGTTCGCACTCGGGCAGGCCGCGATCCTGGCCGGCGCCGCGCGCCTGACCAAGCCGGGCGGGCGCCTCGTCTACGCCACCTGCAGCCTGCTGCGGCAGGAGAACGAGGCGATCGCCGAAGCGTTCAGCGCCGGGCAGGCGGGCAAGTTCCTGCCCCTGCCTGCCGTCGATGCGCTGCGCCGCGCCCAGGTCAACGATGCGGATGCGCTGGTCGACGGGCCCTACCTGCGGCTGTGGCCGCACCGGCATGGCACCGATGCGTTCTTCGCCGCGGCCTGGGAACGGATCGGATAGACCCTGCACGACATGCCGGCGTAAGCCGATGCGAATAAAATGACGGGTTGTCCGCGGATTGCGGATGCAAGGGCTTCAATGAACGAATCGAATACGTTGTGGAACGCCGCGCTCGACTGGGCGGCGAACGGTTGGGTGCAGGCCACCTGGTGGCAGATCGTTATCGTGACGCTGCTGCTGACGCACATCACGATCGCGTCGGTGACGATCTTCCTGCACCGCGCGCAGGCGCACCGTGCACTGGAGTTGCATGCGATTCCGTCGCACTTTTTCCGCTTCTGGCTGTGGCTGACGACCGGCATGGTGACGAAGGAGTGGGTTGCGATCCACCGCAAGCACC
>CAZVNC010000051.1:272-656 GCA_964628305.1 uncultured Ideonella sp. | reverse complement strand
AAGTGCGAGACGAAGGACGACCCGCACAGCCCGGACGCGCACGGCCTCAAGACCGTGCTGCTGACCGGCAGCGAGCTGTACCGCGCCGAGTCGAAGAACCAGCAGACGCTCACCAAGTTCGGGCAGGGCGTTCCCGATGACTGGATCGAGCGCAACCTCTACACGCGCAACTCGGTGCTTGGCGTCTCGCTGATGCTCGTCATCGACGTGCTGCTGTTCGGCGCGATCGGCGTCACCGTCTGGGCGGTGCAGATGCTGTGGATTCCGATCACCGCGGCCGGCATCATCAACGGGCTCGGCCATTGGTGGGGCTACCGCAACTTCGAGGCGGCCGACGCGTCGACCAACGTCTCGCCGTGGGGCGTCATCATCGGCGGCGAAGAG
>CAZVNC010000051.1:0-262 GCA_964628305.1 uncultured Ideonella sp. | reverse complement strand
TCGACATCGGCTGGGTCTACATCCGCGGCCTCGAGATGCTGGGCCTCGCCAAGGTGCGCAAGACGCCGCCGCAGCTGAAGCTCGGCAAGGTCCAGCCGGTCGCCGATTCGCAGACGCTCGAGGCCTTGATCGCGCACCGCTACGAAGTGATGGCGGGGTACGCCGCGGGGCTGAGGGCGGCCTGTGGCCGCGAGGTGAAGAGGCTCAAGGCGGCCGGTGCGGCGAACGGCGCGAAGCTCGCCGAAATGCGCCTCGCGCGGCG
>CAZVNC010000050.1:0-9853 GCA_964628305.1 uncultured Ideonella sp. | reverse complement strand
CGGTTCTGGAACTCGGCGTCGCCGCGCGACGCGAAGCGCTCGTAGAGTGCGGTCGTCAGCACCGGCACCGGCACCGCGGCGTCGATCGCGGCCTTGATCGTCCAGCGCCCTTCGCCCGAATCGGAAACATGGCCGGCGAAGCCGCCGAGCGCCGGGTCGCTCGCGAGCGCGGCAGCCGTCAGGTCGAGCAGCCACGACGAGATCACGCTGCCGCGGCGCCAGACCTCGGCGACCGCCGGCAGATCGATGTCGTACTGGTAATGCTCGGGGTGGCGCAGCGGTGTCGTCTCGGCGTCCTGCGCCTGTGCGGAGCGGCCGATGTTGGCCGCCTTCAGGATCGACAGGCCTTCCGCGTACGCCGCCATCAATCCGTATTCGATGCCGTTGTGGACCATCTTCACGAAGTGGCCGGCGCCGCTCGCTCCGCAATGCAGATAGCCTTGCTCCGACGTTCCGCCCGCCTCCTTGCGCCCGGGCGTGCGATCGATGCTCCCGATCCCCGGCGCGAGCGTCCCGAAGATCGGATCGAGCCGCAGCACGGCCGCCTTCGGCCCGCCGATCATCAGGCAGTAGCCGCGCTCCAGGCCCCACACGCCGCCGCTCGTGCCGACGTCGAGATAGTCGATGCGCCGGTCGGCCAGCGTCTTCGCGCGCCGGATGTCGTCGATGTAGTAGGAATTACCGCCGTCGATGATCGCGTCACCGTGCGCGAGCAGCGGCGCGAGTTCGCCGATCGCCGAATCGACCGCCGCCGCGGGCACCATCAGCCAGACCGCGCGCGGCGCCTCGAGCAGGGAGACGAGTTCGGCGAGCGTTGCCGCGCCGACGGCGCGCTCGGCCACCAGCGCCTGCACCGCATCGGGCGAGCGGTCGTGGACGACGCACTCATGCCCGCCGCGCACCAAGCGGCGCACCATGCTCGCTCCCATCCGCCCGAGGCCGATCATTCCGAGTTGCATCGCTGGCACTCCTTGTGGGTCGAAGTCGGGATGGGCGGCGCGATCACCCCTTGCCGCGCAACTCGCGCACGCGCCGGATCAGGGCATTCGTCGAACTGTCGTGCGCCGGCGCCGCTGTGCCGCTCAGTTCGGGAACGATGCGCTGGGCGAGCAGCTTGCCGAGCTCGACGCCCCATTGGTCGAACGGATCGATGTCCCAGATTGCCGCCTGCGTGAAGACGCTGTGCTCGTAGAGCGCGACGAGCTTGCCGAGCGCGCCAGGCGTCAGCCGATCGAGCAGCAGCGTGTTCGACGGCCGGTTGCCTTCGAACACGCGGTGCGGCACGAGCCAGTCCGGCGTGCCTTCGGCCCTCACCTCGTCGGCCGTCTTGCCGAACGCGAGCGCCTCGCCCTGCGCGATCACGTTGGCGAGCAGCAGGTCATGATGTACGCCGAGCGCGTTCAGCGATGTGCCGAAGGCAATGAAGTCGCACGGGATCAGCCGCGTGCCCTGGTGGATCAGTTGATAGAACGAATGCTGCCCGTTCGTTCCCGGCTCGCCCCAGTAGATCGGGCCCGTGGCGCAGCCGACCGCCGTACCGTCGGCGCGCACGTGCTTGCCGTTGCTCTCCATCGTGAGCTGCTGCAGGTAGGCCGGGAAGCGTTTCAGATACTGCTCGTAAGGCAGCACCGCAACCGTCTGCGCACCGAGGAAATTGTTGTTCCAGATGCCGAGCAGGCCCATCAGCACCGGCAGGTTGCGCTCGAACGGCGCGCTGCGGAAGTGTTCGTCGAGCGCGTGAAAGCCGGCCAGCAGCGCACGGAAGTTCTCGGCGCCGATCGCAAGCATCGTCGACAGGCCGATCGCCGAATCCATCGAGTAGCGCCCGCCGACCCAGTCCCAGAAGCCGAACATGTTGTCGGGCGCAATGCCGAACCGGCTCACCGCCTCGGCGTTCGTCGACACCGCGACGAAGTGCTTCGCCACCGCGCTCGTGTCGCCGCCGACCGCGGCGAGCAACCAGTCGCGCGCCGAATGCGCGTTCGTCATCGTCTCCTGCGTCGTGAAGGTCTTGGACGAAACGATGAAGAGCGTCTCGTCGGCCGCGAGCTCGCGCGTCGCCTCGGCGAAGTCGGTGGCGTCGACGTTCGAGACGAAGCGAAACACGAGGTCGCGCCGGCTGTAATGGCGCAGCGCCTCGTAAGCCATCACCGGGCCGAGGTCGGAGCCGCCGATGCCGATGTTGACGACGTTCCTGATCGGCTTGCCGCTGTGGCCGCGCCACGCGCCGCTGCGAACACGGTCGGCAAACGCCGCCATCCGGGACAGCACCTCATGCACCTCAGGCACGACATTGCGGCCGTCTACTTCCAACACCGCGCCCTGCGGCGCGCGCAGCGCGACGTGCAGCGCGGCGCGGTTTTCCGACACGTTGACCTTGTCGCCGCCGAACATCGCATCGATGCGCGTGCTCAGTCCGGCCTCGTCGGCGAGCGCCAGCAGCAGGCGCAGCGTTTCGTCGGTGACGCGGTTCTTCGAGTAGTCGAGGTAGATGCCGACCGCATCGAGCGCGAGGCGGTCGCCGCGCCCGGGATCGGCGGCAAAGATCGCGCGCAGATGGAGCGGCCGCAGTTCGCGCGCATGCGCGGTGAGCGCATTCCAGGCGGCGCTGCGTGGCGCCGATGCAGTCTCGTTCACAGGCAAATCGCTCATCTTGCGGGCGTCCTCGTCTTCCCTGCATCGCGGCGCGCCGGCGGGCGCTTCGAAGCCTGCTTCGTGCCCGGCGCCTGCACCCAGAGGCGAAAGCCGCCGGCGAAAGCATTCGCGTTGTCGCCGGCGCGGCAGCCGTCAGGCAGCTTGTCCAGCAGACGCAGATTGCCGCCGCCGATAACGACGTCGTCGGGAATGAAGGCGGCTCTCAGCCGTTCCACGACATCGAACACGCGCCTGTGCCACTTCTTCTTGCCGTCGCGCTCGAAGGCGCGCTCGCCGACGTAGTCCTCGAAGCTGGCCTTGCGATAGGGCAGGTGCGCAAGTTCCATCGGCACCACGATGCCATCGACGATGAGTGTCGTGCCGAGCCCGGTGCCCAGCCCGAGGAACAACATCTTTCCCGAGCGATAGCTGCCGAGCGCCTGCATCGCCGCATCGTTGATGATCTTCACCGGGCAGCCGAAGGCTTCGGCGTAGTCGAAGGCGACCCAACCCGGCGCCAGATTGTGCGGCTCGGTCGCCGGCTGGTCGCGGATGACGACCCCCGGATAGCCGATCGCGACGGCGTCGTAGCGCCACCCGCTGGCGAGCGACTTGACGCCCTCTGCCATCTGCGCCGGCGTCATCGTCGGCCCCGATTCGAACTTGCGCTCTTCGGTCTGGCCGCTGGCCATGATCTTCACGTGACTGCCGCCGACGTCGATCACGAGGACCTTCACGGCTTGCGCCATCACGCGAGCGCCTTGCCCTTGGCCGATATCACGGCGAGCAAGTCCTTCCACGAGGCATCGAACGCCGCCGTGCCGTCCGACTGCAGCTTCGCGGCCAGCGCATCGACGCCGATCCCGGCCTGCTCGTAAGCGTGCAGCACATCGTTCGACGCGGCGGCGTCGCTCGCCGCGGACACGATCGGATGGTCGAGTGCATCGAGCGCCTGCAGCGTCGCCTCGGGCAAGGTGTCGATCGTCAACGGTTCGGCGAAGGCCTCGACATAGAGCGTCTTCGACGCCTTCGGGTCCTTCGTCCCGGTGCTCGCGAACAGCAGCCGCTGCGGCGGCGCGCCATGATTCAGCGCACGTTGCCAGCGCGGCGAGGCGAGCAGCCGGCGGTATTCGCTGCAAGCCAGCCGGCCGGCAGCGATGCCGAGCTTCATGTGCAAGGCATCGGGCGCCTTGCCGGCGACCGCCACGTCCCAGCGGCTGACGAAAATCGACGCCACCGAAGGCACCCACGGGGACAACCCGGCGTCGATCCGGCGTTCGATGCCGCGCAGCCAGGCCTCGGCCGACGCGGCGTACTGCGCGGCGGAAAAGAGCAGCGTGACGTTGATCGGCACACCGGCGAATATCGACTCCTCGATCGCCGGCAGCCCCTGCTTTGTTCCCGGAATCTTGATGAACAGGTTGGGCCGCGCAGCGCGCGCATGCAGTTCGCGCGCGGCGGCGATCGTCGCCTGCGTGTCGTAGGCGAGCAACGGCGAGACCTCGAGCGAAACCCAGCCGTCGACGCCGTGCGTGCGTTCGTGCACGGCGGCAAACAGATCGGCCGCGTGGCGGATGTCGTCGATCGCGAGGTCGAAGAACAGCGCCTCGCCCGATCGGCCGCTCTCGAGGCCGGCGCGGATCGCGTCGTCGTAGGCGGTGCTGCCCTTGATCGCGTGGTCGAAGATCGTCGGGTTGGACGTCAGCCCGGTGATCGCCTGCTCATCGATGTAGCGGCGCAGCCGGCCGCTTTCCAACAACTCGCGGGTCAGGTTGTCCAGCCACAGGCTCTGGCCGAGCGCGTGCAACTGGCGGGAGGGGCGAACTTCCTGCATCGCAGTGACGGCTTCCACGGTTGGGAGCGGTCACGATACACCTCTCGGACGAAGACAACATCGCGACGATGCTTGACCCCTCGACCCGGCGAAGTCATTTCCAGACGCCGCGAGAACGCGGCGTCGCCCCAAGCGACGCCGCGCCGCAAGTCCGGATCAGGGAACGTACTTCCAGGCGCCGTTGTCGATCAGCACCATCACGCGGGCGCGCTGGTCGAGCCCCAGATGGTCGGTCGGCGACATGTTGAAGATGCCGTGCGCGCCGGGGGCCTCGTGGACCTGCTCGAGCGCGTCGCGAAGCGCGGCGCGGAACGCCGGTGTCCCGGGTTGCGCCTTCTTCAGCGCCGCCGGGATCGCCGCCTGCAGCAGCACGCCGGCATCCCAGGCGTGGCCGCCGAAGGTCGAAACCGAGCCCTTGCCGTGCGCCGCTTCGTACTTGTTGATGTACTCGAGCGCCGACTTGCGCACCGGATTGCTCATTGGCAGCTGGGTCGCGACGAGCACCGGGCCGGAGGGTAGGTAAGTGCCGTTCACGTCCTTGCCGCCGACGCGCAGGAAGTCGTTGTTGGCGACGCCGTGCGTCTGGTAGTACTTGCCGGTGTAGCCGCGCTCCTTGAGCGTCTTCTGCGGCAGCGCCGCCGGCGTGCCGGAGCCGGCGACCAGCACCGCGTCGGGACTGGCGGCCATGATCTTCAAGACCTGCCCGGTGACCGAGGTGTCGGTGCGGTTGTAGCGCTCGTTGGAGACGATCTCGATGCCCTTGAGCGCGGCGACCTTGGCGAACTGGGTGTACCAGCCTTCGCCGTAGGCATCGGCAAAGCCGATGAACGCGACCTTCTTGACGCCGGCGTTGGCCATGTGCTGGGCGATCGCGAGCGACATCATGATGTCGTTCTGCGGCGTCTTGAAAACCCAGCGCCGCTTGTCGTCGACCGGCTCGACGATCATCGACGACGCCGCCATCGAGATCATCGGCACCTTCGCCTCGGCGACGACGTCGATCATCGCGATCGAGTTCGGGCTCGTCGTCGAACCGAGAATGACGTCGGCCTTGTCCTCGGTGATCAGCTTTCTCGTGTTCGCCACCGCGGCGGTGGTGTCGGACTTGTCGTCGAGCACGATGTAGTTGACCTTCTGGCCGCCGATCGTCGTCGGCATCAGCGCGATCGTGTTCTTCTCTGGAATGCCGAGCGAGGCCGCCGGCCCGGTCGCCGAGACCGTGACACCGACCGTGATGTCGGCGTGCGCCGTCGCGGCGACCACGAGTGCCGCGCCGAACATGAGGGTTTTCACGAGTTTCATGGGCTGTCTCCCTTTTTGAGTTGCCTTGGGTTGAAAAATGGTTTGCGGATTGCCCGCGGAGTTCATGCCGCAATCGAAGTGTGCGCACCCCGCTCGGCGTGCGCGAACTTCACGGCCCCGACGCCACCGAAGAAAAGATCGCAAACGACGGGCGTCATATCGTCGTAGCTGAAACGGCCATCGGGCTTGATCCAGGTAAACATCCAGTTGATCATCCCGAAAAGCAGCATCGCAAGCGGCTTGTCCATCGCGAACGTTTCGGCGCCGGGCCGGACTGCGGCGACCGCTGCGGCGAACGCATCCACCACGCGGCGCTCGGCGGCAATGACGCGCTCGCGTGCCTCGGTGTCGAGGTAGCGCACGTCTTCGGTCAGCACGCGGTGCGCGTCCTGCGCGCCGGCATATTCGGCCATGAAGCGCAGGATCAGCTCGCGCAGGCGCGGCTCGGGTTCGAGCGGCAGGCGCAGGACATCGCGCACCACGGCCTCGAGCCGCGCGACATGCTCCTGCGCGATCGTCGCCACCAGTTGCTGCTTGTCGCGCACGTAGTGATAGAGCGCGGGCTTGGAAATCCCGCACGCCGCCGCGACCTGGTTCATCGACGTGCCGGAGTAGCCCTGGCGCGCGAACAGCACGGCCGCCTGGGCGAGGATCGCCTCGCGCTGGCTCGCGTAGTTGGGGGCTCGTCCACGCGCCATCGGCTCGATCCGCCTTCAACGATCGTCGTAGGAGATGACCACCCGCGCGCTGAGCGGGTGCGCCTGGCAGGTGAGGATGAAGCCGGCCTCGACTTCGTGCGGTTCGAGCGCGAAGTTGCGGTCCATGCGGACCTCGCCTTCGAGCAGCCGCGCACGACACGTCGAGCACACGCCCGACTTGCACGAGAACGGCACGTCCATCCCGGCGCGTGCCGCGGCATCGAGCAGGCTCTGATCTGCGCCGCTGAAGTCGATCTGGCGACGGTGGCCGTCCCGAATCACCGCCACGCGCGCGAGCGGCGCGTCGCCGGCAAGGGTCGGATGCGCCGGCACGGCGCCGAGCGGCGGCGCGCCGAAGCGCTCGATGTGGATGCGGCTGTGCTCGACGCCGGCCGCGAGCAGCGCCGCCTCGGCCTCGTCGTTCATCTCGTAGGGGCCGCAGACGAAGACCTCGTCGATGCCTTTGGCGTCGATCAGCGGCACCCGGATCGCAGCGCCGCCTCCATCCGATGCGCCGAAGAACTGCGCCAGCTTTTCGCGCGTCAGCCGGCCCTCGCTGATCGGCGCGTCCTGCGGCTCGCGCGAGAACACATGGTGCAGCGCGAGGCGCGTGAGGAAGCGGTTCTTGAGATCCTCGATCTCTTCGCGGAACATCGTGCTCGCCTGGCGCCGGTTGCCGTAGATCAGCGTGAAGCGGCTTGCCGGTTCACGCGCCAGCAGCGTCTTCATGATGGCAAGGATCGGCGTGATGCCGCTGCCGGCGGCGATCCCGACCACATGGCGCCGCGCCGCCGCGTCGAACGACATGCGGAAATGCCCCTGCGGCGGGAAGACCTGCAGCGCATCGCCCGCCTTCAACCCTTCGTGCACCCAGCGCGAGAACGCGCCGCCCTGCAAGAGGCGCACCCCGACGCGCAACTCGCCGTCGTCGGCGCCGGCGCAGATCGAGTACGAACGCCGCAGGTCCTCGCCGCCGACCTGCGCGCGCAGCGTCAGGTACTGCCCCGGCTGAAAAGCGAACGTCTCGCCCAGATCGTCGGGAACCTCGAAGCCGACGATCACCGATTCGTCGGTGTCTTGCTGCACCGACTTCACGCGCAGGTCGTGGAAGTGAAGGCTCATCTCGACCTACAGCGGTTTGAAATACTCGAACGGCTCGCGGCACGCGAGGCAGCGGTGGAGCGACTTGCAGGACGTCGCGCCGAACGCCGAGAGCTGCTCGGTCTGCCGGCTGGCGCAGCGCGGGCATTCGATGCGGTGCGACACGAACCGCAGCGGCACGCCCGCGTCGGCACCCCTTGCGGGTGGCGCGATGCCGTAGTCGCGCAGCTTGCGCCGGCCCTCGTCGCTGATCCAGTCGGTCGTCCACGCCGGCGCACGCCGCTGGCGAACCGACACCGGGCCCAGGCCGGCCGCGTTCAACGCATCGATCACGCTGCGCTCGATGACTTCGGTCGCCGGGCAGCCCGAATAGGTCGGCGTGAGAACGACTTCGAGCCCGTCGCCCACGTCACGTATCGCGCGCACGATACCCAGATCGACGAGAGAGAGCGCCGGCACCTCCGGGTCGAGCACGCTGCGCAGCACGTCCCAGGCCGCAGCTTCGCGCGACGTTGCGGCCACGGCGGCGTCGTTCATGGCTTCGTCGACGGTACCCGTCGTCACCACACGGCCCCTGGAAAGCTGCGCTGCAGATGCTGCATCTCGGCCAGCACATAGCCCATGTGCTCGCTGTGGCGGCCACGCTTGCCGTGGCTGCGAAAGGGCGTCGGCTGCGGCGGCTCGATGCCGGCCTGCTCGAACACCGGCGCCAGCTCGTCGGTCCACCCGGCGCGCAATTCGCTGCACGCCGGGCCGAGGCCGGACGCGGCGGCGTGCGCATCGGTCGCGTCGTCCTCGAACAGTTCCGCCGTGTACGGCCACAGCGCGGCCATCGCTTCGCGCAGCCGGCGCGCCGACTCGTCGGTTCCGTCGCCGAGGCGGATGACCCAATCGGCGGCATGCTGGCGGTGATAGCGCGCCTCCTTCGCCGCCTTGCCCGCGATCGCCGCGAGTTCGGCATCGCAGGATGTTGCGAGGCGCTGCCAGTAGTGATGCAGCCAGGTCGCAAGCAGCAGATTGCGCAGCACGGCGAATGCGAAATCGCCGCGCGGCAGCTCGGCGAGCGTCACGTTGCGGAAGGCGCGCTCGTCGCGCAGGTAGGCGAGCTGGTCTTCGTCGAGTGCTTGGCCCGACTCGCTCGCGCCGCTCATACCCATTGCGCCGGCATGCGTCAGCAGCGCGCGCGCCTGGCCGAGCAGATCGAGCGCCATGTTGGCGAGTGCGATGTCCTCTTCCAGCACCGGCGCATGGCCGCACCACTCGGCAAGGCGCTGCGAGTGGATCAGGCAGGTGTCCGCGAGCCGCAGCACGAACTGCTGCGCCGGGTCATCGTGCAATGCGATCGAGGCCGTCTGCATCACATGTGGTCGACTTCGGCGGGCAGTTCGTAGAACGTCGGATGGCGATAGACCTTGTCCTGCGCCGGGTCGAAGTAGCTCGGCTTCTCGCCAGGGTCGCTGGCGACGATCTGATCCGATCGCACGACCCACAGGCTCGTGCCCTCCTGGCGCCGGGTGTACACGTCGCGCGCCAGCTGGATCGCCAACTGGGCGTCGGTCGCGTGCAGGCTGCCGCAGTGCTTGTGGTCGAGGCCGGCCTTGCTGCGCACGAACACTTCCCACAGCGGCCATTCGGTGCTGCTGCTTCGCTCAGCGGCGGCAGCGGGTTGTGCTTCGACAGAATTCGTCATGCTCGATCCTTCGTCCTGCGCTTCAAGCCGCGCGCAGCGCGTCGGCTTCGCGCGCCGCCTGCTTCGCGGCATGCGCCAACGCCGCCTCGCGCACCCAGGCGCCGTCGTCGGCCGCCTTCACGCGCGCGGCGAGGCGTTCGCGGTTGCATGGGCCGTGGCCGTTGACGACGTTCCAGAACTCGTCCCAGTCGATCGCGCCGAAATCCCAGTGGCCGCGCGCTTCGTTCCACTTCAGCTGCGGGTCGGGCGGCGCGACGCCGAGCACCTTCGCCTGCTCGGCCGCGGCGTCGATGAACTTCTGGCGAAGATCGTCGTTGCTGATGCGCTTGATGCCCCAGCGCATCGACTGCTCCGAATTCGGCGACGCGTCGTCCGGCGGGCCGAACATCATGATCGACGGCCACCACCAGCGATCGACCGCGTCCTGCACCATCGCGCGCTGGGCGCCGGTGCCCTGCTTCATCATCGTCAGCAGCGAGTCGAAACCCTGGCGCTGGTGAAAGGATTCCTCGCGGCAGATGCGGATCATCGCCCGCGCGTACGGCCCGTAGGAGCAGCGGCACAGCGGCACCTGGTTCATGATCGCCGCGCCGT
>CAZVNC010000049.1:0-9914 GCA_964628305.1 uncultured Ideonella sp. | reverse complement strand
GGCGACCTTGCGTACAAGAAGATCTTTCCGTCGCTGCAGGCGATGGTCAAGCGCGGCCATCTCGACGTGCCGGTGATCGGCGTCGCGAAGGCCGGCTGGACGCTCGAGCAGTTGCGCGAGCGCGCGCGCGACAGCGTCACCAGGCATGGCGGGCTCGACGCCCAGGCGTTCGGCAAGCTCGCCGGCCTGCTGCGCTACGTCGATGGCGACTATGCGGACGCATCGACCTTCCAGGCCCTGCGCAAGGAGCTCGGCGATGCCAGCTGCCCGGCCCACTACATGGCGATCCCGCCGATGCTCTTCGCAGCGGTCGTCGAGCAGCTCGCGGCGTCGGGTTCCACCGCCGGCGCCCGCATCATCGTCGAGAAGCCCTTCGGGCACGACCTCGCGTCGGCGCAGGCGCTCAACCGCGTGCTGCTGCAGAGCTTCGACGAGGCGCACATCTTCCGCATCGACCACTATCTCGGCAAGAACCCGGTGCACAACATGCTGCACTTCAGGTTCGCGAACAGCTTTCTCGAGCCGTTCTGGAACCGCGATCATGTCCAGAGCGTGCAGATCACGATGGCCGAGGCGTTCGGCGTGCAGGGGCGCGGCGCGTTCTACGACGCGACAGGCACGACGCGCGACGTGGTGCAGAACCACCTGTTCCAGCTGTTGACGAACCTGACGATGGAGCCGCCGGTGCGCGCGGACAGCGAATCGATCCGCGAGGAGAAGGTCAAGGTGCTGAAGGCGATGCAATCGGTTGGCGCGGGCGACATCGTGCGTGGCCAGTTCGCCGGCTATCTGGACGAGCCGGGTGTCGCCAAGGGATCGAAGACCGAGACCTTTGCCGCGCTGCGGCTGAGAATCGACTCCTGGCGCTGGCAGGGCGTGCCGTTCCACATTCGTGCCGGAAAGAACCTGCCCGTCACGTGCACCGAGGTGCTCGTGCGGCTGCATTGTTCACCGTCGTTCTACTCGGCGCAAAACGCGACGCACAATCACGTGCGCTTTCGGATCAGCCCCGAGATCGAGATCGCGATCGGCATGAACGTGCTCTCGCCGCAGGATGCGTCGCTCAGCCTGCCGGCCGAGATGACGGCCAGCCGGCACCCCGGCGCGCAGGAGATGGATGCCTACGAGCGCGTGCTCGGCGACGCGATGCGCGGCGATGCGACGCTGTTCGCGCGCGAGGACTACGTCGAAGAGGCGTGGCGCATCGTCGATCCGGCGCTGGCCGCCGACACGCCGGTGCACCCCTATGCGCCGGGCCGCTGGGGTCCGGCCGAGGCGGATTCGGTTGCTCCGCCCGGCGGCTGGCACGACCCGCAGGTCGATTGATGCGGATCGAGGTGCTGCCCGACGCAGACGCGGTCGCGGCGCGCGCCAGTGAATTCATCGCCGCGCAGGCGCACGCCGCGGTGCAGGCCAGAGGCGCGTTCCACCTCGCCGTCAGCGGCGGACGCACGCCGTGGCTGATGCTGCGCCGGCTCGCCGCGCAGGATCTGCCGTGGGAGAAGCTGCACCTGTACCAGGTCGATGAGCGCGTTGCGCCGGCGGGCAGCGATGACCGCAATCTGACGCACATCGAGGCGTCGCTGCTCGCGCGCGTGCCGCTGCCGCCGGCGCAGGTGCACCCGATGCCGGTCGAGGCGGCCGATCTCGATGCGGCGGCGCGGGATTACGACGCGCTGTTGCGCTCGACGGCCGGCGCGCCACCGGTGCTGGACCTGGTGCACCTCGGTCTCGGCGCGGACGGCCACACCGCGTCGCTCGTGCCGGACGATGCGGTGCTCGCGGTCGCCGACGCCGCGGTCGCTATGACCGGGCCGTACCTGGGACACCGGCGCATGACGCTCACCTACCCGACGCTGGATCGCGCGCGCCGCATCCTGTGGCTCGTGACCGGCAGCGGGAAGGCGGCCGTGCTCGCCCGCTTGTGTGCCGCCGACAAGTCGATTCCTGCCGGGCGTATCGAGCAGCGCAACGCGTGCTTGCTCGCAGACAGTGCCGCAGCCGCCGGCAAGCTCGAAGTGCAGTAGGCATGGCCACCGCAAAGACCGCCGAAGACGCGCGCCTCGACGAAGTGCGCGACCAGGGCGTCGCCTGGCGCCGTTTCGGCCCCTACGTCAGCGAGCGTCAATGGGGCACGGTGCGCGAGGACTACAGCGCCGACGGCGACGTGTGGGAGGCCTTCACTCACGAGCAGGCCAGGTCGCGCGCCTATCGCTGGGGCGAGGACGGCATCGCAGGGCTCTGCGACGACCGCCAGCGCCTGTGCTTCGCGCTGACGCTCTGGAACGGCGCCGACGAGATCCTGAAGGAGCGGCTGTTCGGCCTCAGCGGCCACGAGGGCAATCACGGCGAGGACGTGAAGGAGTGTTATTTCCACCTCGACAACCTGCCAACACACGCGTACATGAAGTATCTGTACAAGTACCCGCAGCAGGCCTTTCCGTACGCCGAACTGCGCGCCGAGAATGCCCGCCGCGGCCGGCACGATCCGGAATACGAGTTGCTCGATACCGGCATCTTCGACGCCAACCGCTATTTCGACGTCTTCATCGAGTACGCGAAAGCCGGGCCGAACGACGTGCTGGTGCGCATCAGCGCGGCGAACCGCGGGCCCGATGCGGCGATGCTGCATCTGCTGCCGACGCTGTGGTTTCGCAATGACTGGTCGTGGAAGCCGGATCGGCCGCGCCCGCGCATCGCGCCCGCGCCGCGGTGTGTGAACGTGCTCGAGGCGGCACATCGCAGGCTCGAGACCTTCTGGCTGCACTTCGATGCACCGCAGCAGGTCCTGTTCACCGATAACGACAGCAACGCCGCACGGCTGTGGGGTCGGCCGTCCGCGGGCTTCGCGAAGGACGGCTTCGACGACTGCATCGTTCACGGGCGCGAGGATGCCGTAAACGCGGCGCAGTTCGGCACCAAGGCGGCGCCTCACTACCGCTTCGCCGCCGCGGCTGGCGAGACTTGCGTCGTGCGGCTGCGCCTGACAAACGATGCCGGGGTCGAAGACGCGCTCGGCAGCGGCTTCGATGCCATGTTCGATCTTCGTATCCGGGAGGCGGATGCGTTCTACCGCCGCGTGACGCCCTTCGATCTGCCCGACGAACTGCGCAACATCCAGCGCCAGGCCTTTGCCGGGCTGCTGTGGAACAAGCAGTACTACCACTATGTCGTCGCCCACTGGCTGCGCGGCGACGCCAACGGCCCGTCGCCGCCGGCGGCGCGCTGGCAGGGCCGCAACCACGACTGGGAGCACTTCGCCGCAAGCGACATCCTGTCGATGCCCGACAAGTGGGAGTACCCCTGGTTCGCGGCCTGGGACACGGCGTTTCACTGCGTCGCTCTCGCGCTGATCGACGCCGACTTCGCGAAGGAGCAGCTGATCCTGCTGACGCGCGAGTGGTACATGCACCCGAACGGCCAGATCCCGGCCTACGAATGGTCGTTCGGCGACGTGAATCCGCCGGTTCACGCCTGGGCCGCGATCCGCATCTGCCAGATCGAACAGAAGATGACCGGGCGTATGGACCTGGGTTTCCTGAAGCGCATCTTCAGCAAGCTTCTGATCAACTTCACCTGGTGGGTGAATCGCAAGGACGCGCAGGGCAACAACCTGTTCGAGGGCGGCTTCCTCGGCCTCGACAACATCGGCGCGTTCGACCGCAGCGCCGGCCTGCCCGAAGGCGGCCAGCTCGAGCAGGTCGACGGCACGAGCTGGATGGCGATGTACTGCCTGAACATGCTCACGATCGCGCTCGTGCTGGCGCGCGCCGACCCGACCTACGAGGACGTAGCGACCAAATTCTTCGAGCACTTCGTCTACATCGGCGAGGCCTTGAACCGTGCCGAGGAGCGCGACGGCGGCAAGCGCGTCGGGCTGTGGGACGAGGCGCAGGGCTACTATTTCGACGCCCTGCTGCTGCCCGACGGGCGCCGCATCGCGGTCGATGCGTTCACGATCGCCGGGCTCGTTCCGCTGTTCGCGATCGCGGTCGCCGACCACGAGACCTTCAGCGCCTTCAAGGATTTCGGCTCACGCTTTCGCTGGTTCGCCGAGCAGCGGCCGGAACTGCTCGGCAACCTCGCCGACCTGACGCTGACCGGCGTTCACAAGCGCAACCGGCTCGCACTCGTCGATGCGCGCAAGCTGGCACGCATCCTTTCGCACGTGCTCGACGAACAGCACATGCTCAGCGCGAACGGCATCCGCTCGGTGTCCAGGCGCCATGCCGCCGAGCCGTTCAAGTTGCGGATCGACGACCAGACCTTCACGCTCGACTACGAGCCCGCCGAGTCGACGAGCGGTCTGTTCGGCGGCAACTCGAACTGGCGCGGGCCGGTGTGGTTTCCGCTCAACTTCCTGCTGATCGAGGCGCTGCAGAAGCATCACTACTTTCACGGCGACGATTTCAAGGTCAGCGACCCGGCCGGGACGGATCGCCTTCTCACGCTATGGCAGGTGACGAGCGATCTGTCGCAGCGCCTGATCAAGCTCTTCGTCCCCGACGCCAGCGGCAGGCGCCCGGCGCACGGCCGCAACGCGAAGTTTGCGACCGATCCGCACTGGAAGGACCTCGTGCTGTTCTACGAATACTTCGACGGCGAGACCGGTGCCGGCCTCGGCGCGAGCCACCAGGCGGGCTGGAGCGCGCTCGTCGCCAAGCTGATCCAGCAGCACGCCGAGTACACGCTCGCCGGCCGCGCGCCCGAAGCGGCGGCGGATCAGAGCTTCGACGCCGGCTGATCGCGCAGCGCGAAGCGGCCCGGATGCGATCCCGCCTCACGCATAATTCAGCTCCCGACGCATGCACAGCGCGTGCTGCCTCACCGACCCCCTTCCAGGAGAAGAACCGATCATGAACCGAATCCTGTCGCGCCTGTTGGCCCCTGTTGTTGCCTTGCTGCTCGTGGCCTGCGCCACGCCGCAGCAGGTTCCGGTCGAAATCCGGCAGGGCAAGATCGAGCAGATCACCGATACGACGATCGCGACCAACCAGCACCAGGGCGTGGGCGCCGTGCTCGGCGGCCTGGCCGGGGTCGGCATCGGCAGCCTGATCGGCGGCGGCACCGGCCGCGACGTGGCGATGGTCGCCGGCGCGGTCGGCGGCGCGCTGGCCGGCAACGAGATTCAGAAGCGCCATGCGCAGCCGATCGCAGGGCAGCAGATCTTCGTGCGCATGAAGTCCGGTGTTCTGGTCGAGGTGACGCAGCCCGTCAACCCGGCCCTTTCTGTCGGACAGGAAGTCTTCATCCAGGGCAGCGGCGAGAGCGCCCTGGTGGTGCCGCGCTAAGCCGTACCGACGGCCGCGCCGCGCAGCGAGTGGGACCGCGCGGCGCTGATCGTCACGTCGATCAGTTGGCCGATCAGCCGCGGCGGCGCGGCAAAGTTGACGCTGCGGTTGCACTCGGTGCGCCCGGTCAACTCGTTGCCATCCTTGCGCGAGCGGCCTTCGACCAGCACACGCTGGACACTGCCGACGAGCGATTCGCTGATGCGCGCCGCGTTGGCGTCGATCGCCGCCTGCAGCCGCTGCAGCCGCGCGAGCTTGACCTGCTGCGGCGTGTCGTCGGCGAGTGACGCGGCCGGCGTGCCGGGGCGCGGGCTGAAGATGAAGCTGAAGCTGGCATCGAAGCCGACTTCGGCGATCAGGTCCATCGTGCGCTCGAAGTCGTCATCCGTTTCGCCCGGGAAGCCGACGATGAAATCGCTGCCGATGCGGATGTCGGGGCGCACCGCGCGCAGCTTTCTGACCGTGCTCTTGAATTCGAGCGACGTGTAGCCGCGCTTCATCGCGGCGAGGATGCGGTCGGCTCCGTGCTGCACCGGCAGGTGCACGTGGCTCGCGAGCTGCGGCACGCGCGCGTAGGCGTCGATCAGGCGCTGCGTGAACTCCTTCGGATGGCTCGTCGTGTAGCGGATGCGCGCGATGCCGGGGATCGCGGCGACGAGTTCGAGCAGCAGCGCGAAGTCGGCGACCTCCGACGTGGCGCCCATCGCACCGCGCCACGCATTGACGTTCTGGCCGAGCAGCGTCACTTCCTTCACGCCCTGCTCGGCGAGGCCGGCGACTTCGGCCAGCACGTCGTCGAGCGGGCGCGAGACTTCTTCGCCGCGCGTGTAGGGCACGACGCAATAGCTGCAGTACTTCGAGCAGCCTTCCATGATCGAGACGAAGGCGGTCGCGCCGTCGACCTTGGCCGGCGGCAGGTGGTCGAACTTCTCGATCTCGGGGAAGCTCACGTCGACCTGCGCGCGGCCGCCGCTCGCACGCCGCGCGAGCATCTCGGGCAGCCGGTGCAGCGTCTGCGGGCCGAAGACGAGATCGACGTAGGGCGCGCGCTTCAGGATCGCCTCGCCCTCCTGGCTCGCGACGCAGCCGCCGACGCCGATCAGCGCGCCGCGCGCCTTCAGGTGCCTGACGCGGCCGAGGTCGCTGAAGACCTTCTCCTGCGCCTTCTCGCGCACCGAGCAGGTGTTGAAAAGGATCAGATCAGCTTGCTCGACATCCGCCGTCGGCGTGTAGCCCTCGGCGGCGCGCAGCACGTCGGCCATCTTGTCCGAGTCGTACTCGTTCATCTGGCAGCCGAAGGTCTTGATGAAGACCTTCTTCGTCGTCGCGCCGGTCACGGCAATCTCCTCACGGCTTGGCCCAGGTCTGCGTCCCGGGGTCGAAGCGCCAGCTTGCCGCCTGCTCGCGGCTCGTCGGCCAGAGTCTGGCGATCTCCTCGTCCGTCAACACCCAGATGTCCTTGATCTGACCCTGCATGTCGATCGTGTAGTTGACGATGAAGCTCTGGCCCGCGAAGGCGCCGGTCGTTGCCAGCATGTTGTTCTGGCCGCGTATGCGCGCACCCGGGGCGAGCCGCGCCGGCGCGCCGTTCAGCACCGCCTGCGGCGGGTCGTCCAGCGACAGCTTGCCGCGCAGCGAATCGGCCGGGAAGTTGCGCCGCAGTTGCGCGTTCGCGGCAGCGGTGGCAAGGCCGAACGTGGCAAGGAGCAGCAGCTTGCGGCGGTGCATGGTGGCGATCCTGTGGCGACGCGGTCGCGATGGGTGGGTGTTGCGAGAGGGGCAGTGCGCAATGCAAACCGGCTCCGAGTCGGGTCGACCGGGAGCCGGGGGTGAATTCTCTGGTGGCGCTTCAGGGACTTGAACCCCGGACCTGCGGATTATGATTCCGTCGCTCTAACCAACTGAGCTAAAGCGCCTCGCGGCGCGAAGTATAGCGGGTGGCGACAGGGCCAGTGGCTGCGGCGCTCGCGTCTGACGGCGCACCGGTCTGCCTAGAATCAAGTCGACCTTTGTCTCCGCCCCATGTTTCGCTTCTTCAAGAAAAAGCCCCCGCCCGCCGCACCTGTTGCCGCACCTGAGACCGCGCCCGGTACCGAGCCTGCCGCGCCTGCGCCCCCCTCCCCGCCGCCAGTGGTGATGCCAGGCGTGCCCGAGGCACCGATCGTGCGTTCGGTTGCAGAGGAAGCAGCCCCGCCCGAGCCGGCCTCGGAGGCTCCGGTTCCGACGCAGACGACAACGGCACCAGCAACCGATCCACAGCGTGTCGGATGGCGCGACAAGCTGCGCAACGGCCTGCGCAAGACGGGCTCGAGCATCGCCCAGGTCTTCACCAGCGCCCGCATCGACGACGCGCTGTACGAGGAACTCGAGACCGCGCTGCTGATGGCTGACACCGGCGTCGCGGCGAGCGAATACCTGCTCGCCGACCTGAAGCGGCGCGTCAAGGCGCAGCGCGCGACCGATCCGCAGGCGGTGAAGGCGCTGCTCGCCGATGCAATCACCGAGCTGCTCGCGCCGCTCGAGGGCGCACTCGGAGTCGGGCAGGAGACGCCGACCGTGATCATGGTGGTCGGCGTCAACGGCGCGGGCAAGACGACGAGCATCGGCAAGCTCACGCGCCATTTGGCGCAGGCGGGCTGCAAGGTGCTGCTCGCCGCGGCCGATACGTTTCGCGCTGCGGCGCGCGAGCAGCTCGCGGTCTGGGCCGGACGCAACAACGTCGAGATCGTCAGCCAGCACGACGGCGATCCGGCGGCGGTCACCTTCGACGCGGTGACGGCCGGCCGCGCGCGCGGCTGCGACGTCGTCATCGCCGACACCGCGGGCCGCCTGTCGACGCAGACGCATCTGATGGAAGAGCTGAAGAAGATCCGGCGCACGATCGCGAAGGCGCAGGCCTCGGCGCCGCACGAAGTGCTGCTGGTCGTCGATGGCAACACCGGGCAGAACGCGCTATCGCAGGTGAAGGCGTTCGACGCGGCGCTCGGCCTCACCGGGCTCATCGTCACCAAGCTCGACGGCACGGCCAAGGGCGGCGTGCTGGCCGCGATCGCCCTGTGGTCGCGCGAGCGTGCGAAGCCGGTACCGGTCTACTTCATCGGTGTCGGCGAGAAGCTCGAGGACTTGCAGACCTTCAGCGCGCGCGAATTCGCGCAGGCGCTGCTTGGCTGAAGCCCGCCATACGCGCTCCAGGCTAGTCGCGCGTCTTCGGGCGCGGCA
The DNA here is from genome assembly GCA_964628305.1 of uncultured Ideonella sp. Classification (GTDB taxonomy): domain Bacteria; phylum Pseudomonadota; class Gammaproteobacteria; order Burkholderiales; family Burkholderiaceae_C; genus CAIKUF01. Next base: position 1,404 of record CAZVNC010000049.1, on the reverse strand, counting down.
GCGGCACCGGGCGCGAATCGAGATCGTCGAAGAAGGTCGATGGCAGCGGCTCGGCAACCGCTGCGTCCGCTTGCGGCACTTCGGCTTCGCGAGGCTGCGACGGCGAGCCTGCGGTCGCGGCAACGTCCGCAGAAGGCTCCGGCGCCTGCAGCGGGACGTTGCGCCCGAACACGAGATCCGGCACCAGCTCGGCACTTGGCAGCGCGCCTTCGTGCCAGTTCAGAACGCGCAGCCCCGCCTTGCGCAAGACGCGGTCCATGCGGGCGTGACGCTCGATTCCGCGCTCCGAATCCTTGCCCTTCTCGGGCCGGACATTGACGACGGTGAGCACCTGGAAGGTGCTGTCGCAGACGATCAGGTCGGCATTGAGCCGGCCGACGCGGCGCATCCATTCGCGATACGAGTGGCGCGTCGGAACGCGCAGGAAGCGCGACAGCGGCACCTGGGCGAGCACCGCATAGCCGGGGGGCAGATTGCGCACCAGCAACTGGTAGGCGCGCTGCTCGGGCGTCGTCAGCACGCGCGCCGTCTCGGGAGGCCACGCGGCGACGGTGTCGAGCGCGTCCTCGGGCCGCGCGATCTGCTTCGTGCTGCCGGCGGCGCGATGGCGCAGCCACCACCAGCCGATCGCGAGACAAAGAACGGCGACGAGTGCAAGTACCGGAGCTGTCATGGGCGGACCTTCGGTTTGCAAAGACCGAACCTTGGCACCAAAACCCGGCCAAGTCCAGCCCGGGCGTCAACCGGCGCGAACCGCGCCAGAACGCGGCTCAGCGCATGCCGGGCGGCATCAGGCCTTTCATGCCGCCCATGCGTTTCATCATCTTCATCAGGCCGCCGCCCTTCATCTTCTTCATCATGTCGCGCATCTGTTCATACTGCTTGAGCAGGCGGTTGACCTCCTGCACGTGAACGCCGGCACCGGCCGCGACGCGCCGCTTGCGCGTCGCCTTCAGCAATTCGGGCTTGCGGCGCTCCTGCGGCGTCATCGAGCAGATGATGCCCTCCATGCGCTTCACATCGCGCTCGGCGCGATCCATGTCGGCAGCACCCGCCTTGGCCGCCATCTGCTGCGGCAGCTTGTCGATGAGGCCCGAGAGGCCGCCCATCTTCTTCATCTGCGAGAGCTGGGCGAGAAAGTCGTTGAGGTCGAATGCGTCGCCCGACCGCACCTTCTCGGCAAGCTTCTGCGCCGCAGCGACATCGACGCCCTTCTGCACCTCCTCGACGAGGGCGACGATGTCGCCCATGCCGAGCACGCGTGCGGCGTGGCGCTCGGCGTCGAACACCTCGAGGCCGTCGATCTTCTCGCTTGTGCCGGCGAACTTGATCGGCACCCCGGTCACGGCGCGCACCGACAGCGCCGCGCCGCCGCGCGAATCGCCGTCCATCTTGGTCAGCACG
>CAZVNC010000048.1:0-10057 GCA_964628305.1 uncultured Ideonella sp. | reverse complement strand
GCCGTCGCCCTCGATCACCGCGTGCGAGGACGGGGTTGCGCGGTAGTGCGGCATCGCGCCGTTCGCGTTGAAGCCGGCGATCGTGCCGAAGCTCAGGCCCCTGAGGTCGGGCCGCCGCGCACGCGCGGCCGACAACTGCTCGTCGATCGTCAGCTCGGTGATGCGCTCGCCGCGCGCGAGAGCGGCCTCGAACCAGGCATAGAACTCGCACATCGCGGCGCCGTCCTGCGCCATCGCTTGGCGCACGTGGGCGGCGTCGGCGTCGCTCTTGCGGCTCTTCGCGAGCGTGCTCGGGTTGATCGCCTCGACGACGCGCACGCCCGCGGGCACCTGCTCGCGCAGCGCCAGCGTGACGCGACGCGGGTCGATCAGCAGCACCGCATCAGTGGGTAGCGCGGCGATCGCCGCCCTGGCCTGCGGATACGGCACGATGCGAACGCCGTCGGCGGCGAGCCGCGCGCGCAGCGCCGCATCGACCTTGCCGTCGGCGACGAACAGCGCCGCCTCTTTCGCATCGATCAACGCATGGGCGAGGAAGACCGGGTTGTAGTTGACGTCCGAGCCGCGCAGATTGAAGAGCCACGCGATGTCGTCGAGCGTCGAGACGAGATGATGCGTCGCGCCGTGCGCCTGCATCGCGACGCGCAGTTGCGCGAGCTTGTCGGCGCGCGGCTGCGTCGCATGCGGCGCCTCGTGCTCGTAGACCGGCGCCGCCGGCAGTGCGGGGCGGTCGGCCCAGACCTCGGCGAAGAGGTCGATGTCGGTGCGCAGCGCGACGCCCGCGGCGTCGAGCGCAGTGCGCAGCTTCTGCGCCGCGGCCAGACCGATCACCTGGGCGTCGACCGCCACCGTCTGGCCGGCCGTCGCCTCGCGCGCCAGCCACTCGACATGCGCCGGCGAACTCGCGCTCGTGATGCGCTCGAGGACGATGGAGCTTCCGGCAAGTTCGGCTTCGGCCTGCGTCCAGTAGCGGCTGTCGGCGAACAGCGCCGCCTTCGTGCGGCTCACGACGAGCGTTCCCATCGACCCGGTGAAGCCCGACAGCCATTCGCGCGACTGCCAGTGCGCCGGCAGGTACTCCGACAGATGCGGGTCGCTCGACGGCACGAGGATCGCATCGACCGCGTGGTGCTGCATCGCTTCGCGCAGCTGGTGGATGCGCAGTCGGGCCGGGGAGGTGCGGGTGTCCATCGTGTGGCGTGCTCCGTGGGGCGGTGCGCCGGGTAGGTGCGCCGCGAGTTCCGGATTGTAGAAGCCGGGCTCGCCCGGCGCTGGTCGGAGGGCCGCCGGCGGCGCGCCGGCGGCCGGTCACCGGTTCAGCCGCCGGGCCCGCCCGCCTGCAGCCTGCTGCGCACGAGGCCGATGTGCAGGCGCAGCGCGTAAAGTTCGTCGGCATAGGCGAGCGGCACCGAGATGTGTTCGACGCGCGCCTCGAGCGCCGCCAGTTCGCGTTCCAGTTCGTCCGCCGGGCGGTGGCCGACGCCGGCTTCGAGCGTGCGCAACTGGCCATACCAACGAAAGACCCGCGAGCGCACGCGCAGTGCGTAGAGTGGCGGCAGGATACGCGACAACGGCAGCAGCACGGCGATCAGCGCCACCAGCACCGGCCACATGCGCTCGATGAGGTTGGCGAGCCAGAACGGCAGGTAACGCTGCAGGAAGGGGATGCCGACGCGGTAGAAGCGTTCGGCTTCGCTCGCGAGCGGCTGCTCGGTCGTGCGCCCATTCGGAAAATGGCCCTTCTCGTTCAACCATCCGCCGCCGCCGTGCACCTCCTGCGCCGCCTGGACGAAGAGCTGGATCAGCGCCGGATGCGCGCCCTCGCGGGCGACGAGCGTGCCGGTGGGCGAGATCAGATGCACATCCTGCGGCGGCAGGTCGTGCTCCAGATCGATGACGCCGCGCGGCAGCGCGACCGCACTCATGAACGGGAACCGGCGCGCATAGGCCTCGGCCTGCGCGAAGTGCATCAGCCCGATGCCGGGCGTCTGCAGCAGCATCTGCACCATCGGCGATTCCGGCGCCGAGACGAAGGCCATCGCGTCGAGCGTCCCGTCGAGCAGCGCGACGACGGCCGGCGTCTGGCTCAGGCGCACGAGATGGAGCAGTGACGGCGCGAGGTGGTTGGCGTCGAACAGCTTTTCCATCAGCACCGCGACGCCGCTGCCCTCGGCGCCGATGTTGAGGCGAAAGGCAGCGAGCTGGCCGAGCTTGTCGGGCCTCGCATCGCCCAGCAGGCGCTGCGCAGCGTCCTCACGGTAGAACACCCAGACCGCCTCGTAGAACAGGCTGCCGAGCGAGACGAGGCCGGCGTCCGCGCCCGGGTCGCGGTCGGCTTTGCGGTCCGCGCCGCCCTGCACGAAGGCGAGGTCGACGCCCGAGTCGGGATTGCGCAGCAGCGCCAGGTTCTCGGCCGAGCCCTGCGTCGCGCGCAGCTCGACCTCGATGCCGTGGCGGGCGAGGATGTCGACGTAGTGCTCGCCGAACTCTGCATATGCGCCCTGCGCGGTGCCGGTGGCGAGCACGACGTGGCGCGGCGGCGCCGGCTCCAGCACCCAGTAGGCGATTGCGAGCAGCACCAATCCGAGCAGCACGAAGGGACCTACCGTGGCGAGCAGGTCGCGCTTGGAGTAGGTCGGCGAATCCGGGTCGCGCATCGGGGACGGCATCGGAACAGGGCGGTAGCTGCGTGGCCGAACACGATACCGCGTCGCGATGCAGCCGCTGCAAGTCGGGGCCGGCGCATCTGGCGCGGTATGCTTTTGTGCTTCGACAACGACTTACCCGCGACGATGCGACTGCTGCTGGTCGAAGACGACCGCATGATCGGCGACAGCCTGCGCAAGTCCTTGCGCGACGACGGCTATGCGGTCGACTGGGTGTACGACGCGCGCGCCGCGAACGCGACGCTCGCCTCCGAGCGCTTCGACCTCGTGCTGCTCGACCTCGGGCTGCCCAACGCGGCGCAGTGGGGCGGCGGGCTCGACGTGCTGCGCGCGCTGCGCGGGCGGCGCGACACGACGCCGGTGATCGTGCTGACCGCGCGCGACACGCTCGGTGAGCGGGTCGCCGGGCTCGACGCCGGCGCCGACGACTACCTCGTCAAGCCGTTCGAACTCGACGAACTGAACGCCCGCATGCGCGCCGTTCTGCGCCGCCACGCCGGGCGCGGCGAGCCGGCGATGGAGCACGCCGGCGTGCGGCTCGACCCGGCGACGCGCCTCGTGACGCGCGACGGCGAGCCGGTCGCGCTCTCGGCGCGCGAGTTCGCGGTGCTCGAGGCGCTGCTCGTGCGGCCGGGCGCGATCCTGTCGCGGGCGCAGCTCGAGGACCGGCTCTACGGCTGGGGCGAGGAAATCGAGAGCAACGCGGTCTCGGTCTACATCCACCAGTTGCGCAAGAAGCTCGGCGCCGGCGTCATCCGCAACGTGCGCGGCGTCGGCTACTACCTCGGGGCGCGGCAGGCGCCGGACGACGCCGCCGACGCGGACTGATGCTGAGTTCGATCCGCGCCCGGCTGCTGACGTGGATCCTCGCCACACTTGCGTTCGGCGCGCTGTGGATGGGCGTCGGCGCGTACCGCAACGTGCTGCACGAGACCGAGGCGCTGTTCGACTACCAGTTGCGCCAGATGGCGCTCTCGCTGCGCGACCAGGGCGAGATCGCGCCGGCGCAGGCGAGCGCGCTGGCCGACGCCGACTTCGATTTCGTGGTCCAGATCTGGAGCGTCGACGGCCGCACGATCTACGCGTCGCGCAAGCACGAGCAGTTGCCGGCGCGCGTCGTGCTCGGCTTCGCCGACGTCGCGGTCGGCGGCAAGACGTGGCGCAGCTTCAGCGTCGCGACGACCGATCGCGTGATCCAGGTCGCGCAACCGCTGCAGATCCGCAAGCGCCTCGCCGCCGAAGCGGCGCTGCGCAGCGTGATGCCGCTGTTCGCCGTCGCGCCGCTGATGGCGCTCGCCGTCTGGTGGCTCGTGACGCTCGCCTTTCGCCCGCTGCAACGGGTCGCAAGCGGCGTGCGCGCGCGCGACGCCGAATCGCTCGCGCCGCTGCCGCTCGCCGGTCTGCCGGATGAAGTGACGCCGCTCGTGCAGGCGCTGAACGCGCTCTTGCAGCGGCTCGATGCGTCGTTCGGCGCGCAGCGCGCTTTCGTCTCCGACGCGGCGCACGAACTGCGCTCGCCGCTCACCGCGTTGCGCCTGCAGATCGGCCAGTTGCGCCGCTCGACCGACGACAGCGCACGAGACGCCGCGCTCGACGCGCTCTCAGCCGGCGTCGAGCGCGCAACCAGGCTCGTCGAGCAGTTGCTGACGCTCGCGCGCAGCGAGCCCGGCGCGCGCCAGGCCGGGTTCGAGACGATCGACCTCGGCGAACTCGTGCGCCAGGCGCTCGCCGACACGGTGCCGTTCGCGGCCTCGCGCGCCACCGAGCTCGAGCTCGATGCCGAGGACGGCGTGACGCTGCAGGGCGACCGCGTCGCCCTCGCCGCGCTCGCGCGCAACCTCGTCGACAACGCGGTGCGCTATGCGCCGGCTGCGTCGCGCGTTCAGGTCCGGGTCGCGCTCGACGGCGGCGCGCCGCTGCTGCGCGTCGACGACGCCGGCCCCGGCATTCCGGCCGCCGAGCGCGAGCGCGTGTTCGACCGCTTCTACCGACGCGAGGCGGACGGCGCCGGCGAAGCGCCGCAAGGCACCGGCCTCGGGCTTGCGATCGTCAAGACCGTCGCCGCCCGCCACGCAGCACGCGTCACGCTCGCCGACTCGCCGCTCGGCGGACTGCGCGTCGAGGTGCGCTTCGCGCCTGCGGCCTGAACCGCGGCTGCGCTTGGTCGCTTCGCAACGAACACGCGGCGGTCGTGAGACGGTCGCTCAGAGACCGGCTCGAAGGAAACGTCCGGTGCGAGCAAAGCCCGGCCCGGGCAAGTCGCGAGACCTCGCCGAGGCGGTCGGCTGCGCTGCGCCCACGACCTTGGCGCCGACTTGTCAGTCCCGCGAGCGCGGACTCGAACCCTCGAGACGGCGCAAATTGCGCCGGCGGCGGTGCATGTGCTTCAATCCCGCGGGTGAGAACAGGTTAGGTCCCGTAAAGAAGGGACGCATGCCTTGACCTAGAAGCACCGGCTCGACTACCTCACCGCTATCGGCGCGGTAGCCACGCCGATCCTCGTGCTCGTTCTCACGGCCGTGGGCTGGAAGCTTCGCCAGAGCGTTGAACGCGAGCGAAATCTCGAAGCGTGCGCTGACGCGCCCGCGCGTGGTCCACGACGGGCAGCGGGTAGTCCACTCCCAGGCGCAGGCCGCAGGCCGCCAGCTCGGCCGGCTTCATGGCGGCGGGAAAGTGGATGTGCGCATCCGGCACGCGCGCCAGCTCGGGCAGGTAGCGGCGGATGAAGCGGCCCCCGGGGTCGAAGCGCTGCGATTGCGTGACCGGGTTGAAGATGCGAAACCAGGGCTGGGCGTCGCAGCCGGTGGACGCCGCCCACTGCCAGCCTCCGTTGTTGGCTGCCAGGTCGTAGTCGTTCAGGTGCTGGGCAAAGAAACGCTCGCCGCGGCGCCAGTCAATGCCTAGATCCTTGGTCAAGAAGCTGGCCACCACCATGCGCAGGCGGTTGTGCATATAGCCGGTTTGCAGCAGCTGGCGCATGGCGGCATCGACCAGCGGGTAGCCGGTGCGCGCCTCGCACCAGGCCTGCCACAGGGCTGGCGCCTCGTCCCACTGCACGCCGTCGTACTCGGGCTTGAACGACTGCGTGACTACCTGCGGGTGGTGCCACAGGATCATGAAATAAAAGTCGCGCCAGGCCAGCTCCGACAGCCAGGTCTGCGCACCCTCGCAGCCCTGCTCAGCCTGCTTTGCCGCCAGCCGCGCCAGTTGGCGGATGGACACGGTGCCAAAGCGCAGGTGCACCGACAGGTAAGACACGCCCTTGCGGCCGGGGTAGTCGCGCGCTTCCCGGTACGCCGCCATGCGCGGCACAAAGTCTCGCAGCAGCCGCTGTGCGCCGCTCATACCTGAGGGCAAGGGCAACTCGCGCAGATTGGTCGGGCCAAAGCCCAGGTCTGACAGCGTGGGCAGGCGCTCATCCGCAGGCGGCGGCGCCAGGCGATGGGCGTAGCGATCGACGGGGTAGGGTTTGAGTTGGAAATCGTCCAGCCGTTGTAGCCATGCACGTTTGTAGGGCGTGAACACGCTGTAGGGCCGGCCCTGCTGGGTCAGCACCTCGTCACGGTCCAGCAGCACCTGGTCCTTGTAGTCGGTGAAAGCGATGCCCAGCGCGTGCAAGGCTTGGGTCACGCTCTGGTCGCGCTTGATGGCCCTAGGCTCGTAGTCGCGGTTCGCCAGCACCTCCTGCACGCCCAGCTCCTGGGCCAGTTGCACGATGCATTCCAGCGCCGGACCATGGCGCACGATGAGTCCGCCGTCGGGGGCGCCGCTGCGCGCGGCCAGCTGCTGCAGGCCCTGGTGCAGCTCCAGCACGCTGGCGTGGATGAACTCCACGCGCCGGTCGCAGCGGCTGGGCAGTTCGTCCAGGATGTCGGTGTCGAAGACAAAGGCGCAATACACCCGTGAATAGCGGCGCAGCGCGTGATACAGCGCGGCATGGTCGTCACAACGCAGGTCGCGGCGCAGCCAGACCAGGGCACTTGAGGCCACGGCACAAGCCTCTCGATGGTCTGTTCGGGGTGGGGCCGTCATCTTGGTTGGGCCTCATGCCTGCATCAGCACCGGCCCGCCTTTGTCCAGCGCGCGCTGGTAGGCCGGCCGCGCTTGTATGCGCTGGCGATAGGCCACCAGATGCGGCCATGCGGCTTGCTTGCCACCTCGCGCCAGGGCGGCTTCGACGGCGAAGCTCATCTGAAAGTCGGCCATGGTCAGGTGCCCGCCCGCAAACCACGGGTGCTGCGCCAGGTGTGCCTCCATGAAGGCCAGGGCGGTTTGCACATTGGGGTGAATGAGTTTTTGCTGCACTTTGCCGCACAGGGCGCGGGCGATCGGGCGCACAAGAAACGGCATGGGCTGGCGCGGGATGGTGTCGAATACCAGCTTCATCACCAGCCAGTTCATCAGAGAGCCCTCGGCGTAGTGCATCCAGAAACGGCACTCGCGATGCTCGGGTGTGCCCCGTGCCGGCTCCAGATCGGCCAGCTCGGTCGGTGCCTGGGCGCCGAAGCGCTCCACCAAGTATTCGATGATCGCGCCTGATTCAGCCACCACGGTATCGCCATCGGTCACCACCGGCGACTTGCCCAGCGGGTGGATTTTCTTCAGCGCCGCAGGTGCCAGCCGGCTCACCGGGTCGCGCCGGTAGAGGCGGATGTCATACGCAACGGCCAGCTCTTCGAGCAGCCAGAGGATGCGCTGCGAGCGCGACGTTTCAAGGTGATGGACGGTGAGCATGGGACACCTTGGCGGTTGAAGTGGCCGAGGCGGATTTGCGCAGCCAGCGCATCAGGCCGCCCAGCACGGGCAGTTTTTCGTACAGCTCCTGGGCGGCATCCCAGTAGTCGCGGTGCAGCGTCACGCGGCCCGTGGCGTCAAAGCGCACCAGGGTCGCACCGTGGATGCATTGCTCCACCTGCGGCCGCCAGCGGCGCATCCGAAAGCGGAACTCCCAGTCCAGAAAGGCCCGGTCGCCCTGCACGATGTGCTCGGTGACGGCGAAGCGTGGCTGATCCAGCGTGGCGAACATGTGCGCAAAGATCTGCGCGATGGCCGGCACGCCTCGCACGTCGTTGAAGGGATCCTTGAATTGCGCATCGGGTGCGTAATAGGCGTCCAGCGTGGCCAGGTGCGCGGGCGAGAGCTGCTCGTACAGCGCAATCAGCCTCTGGGTGGCAGCCTGCGTGGCGGCCTGCGTTTCGCTGCCAGCAAGCGGGGGTGACGTCTGCATGTTCAAAGCCCTGTGAAACGGTGCACCAGCGGGAAATACCAGCGGTACGGCAGGCAGCGCATGAGCTTGAGCACACCCGTGAAGCGCTTGGGAAAGTGCACCTCGAACTGCCCTCGCTCCCAGCCGCGCACGATGGCCAGCGCCGCCTGCTCCGGCGTGAGCAGTGCCGGCATGGAAAACTGGTTCTGCGCCGTCAGCGGGGTATCGACGAAACCGGGGTTGATCAGGCTCACTCCCACGCCCTGGGGGCGCAGGTCGAGAAACAGGTTCTCCGCCAGATTGATCAGCGCCGCCTTGGTGGGGCCGTACGCCAGGCTTTGCGGCAGGCCGCGCCAACCGGCCACGCTGGCCACCAGGCTCAGGTGCGGCGTGCGCCCGGTGCCGGCGGCCTGGAGTAGCGCGGGCACCACGGCGGCCAGCACCTGCAACGCACCCGTGACATTGATGCGCTGGTGCTGCAGCAGCTCGGGCAAATCCAGCGCGCCGGCCGACATGGGGCGGTAGTGGCCGGCGCAGTAACAGACCAAGTCCAGCGGGCCGCCCGCCAACAGCTGCTGCGCGGCGCCGGCGACGGCCTGCTCGTCCGTCACATCCAGCGCCAGCGCCTGGCTGCCGGGGTGCTCGCGCACGAAGGCATCGAGCAATGCCTGCTGGCGCGCCGACACGCACACCTGCGCGCCACGTGCGTGCAACAGGGAGGCCACGGCGCGCCCGATGCCGCTGGACGCGCCGATCATCCACACACGTTGGCCGCGCCAGTCACTGATGGGGGGGTTGAGAGACACGGCGCTATGCCTTGGTGAAGGACAGCAGCACCTCGCCCAGCGTGATGCCAAACTTGCTCATGGTGGCGCGATTGAGCATCACTCGCTCGTCGACCAGGAACATCCAGTCGTCGAACTGCACCTCGTACTCCTTGCCGTCCACCGGCAGGCGCAGCGTGTAGTTCCAGCGCAAGGCGTTGCCGGATTCCTGCCCTTCGGCCTCGCCCACCACGTCGTCGGCACGGCCGGTGTAGCGGCCATCCGCGTGCTTGGTCAAACGCCAGACGCGGCGCTGGGTCGTGCCGTCCGAATACGTAAAGGATTCGTCGAGAACGCCCTGATTTCCTTCCCAGTGGCAGTCCATCACCACGGTAAAGCGGCGCACCACCTCGCCGCCGCGCTTTTGAAAGATGCCTTGGGCGTAAACGCGGCCATTGAAATAGCGATCCAGCTCCAGCTTGGGGCGTTGCTGCGCGTAGTCGCTGACCTGGGGGCTGGCGCAACCCGCGAGCGCAGCCGCGCCCGCGAGCAGGGCAAAGAGGACATGGCGGCGTGTGTTCATATGGTCACTCCCTGGGTCGGGCTTCGAGAGGCGATCAACAGTCGATGCAGCAGCCAGGCCGCCGTCAGCTTGAGCGCGCAAGGCAGCAGCGCATAGATCCATGCCAGGCGTTGCAGTGCCAGCGGATCCTGGCTGCCGGGCAGGTATCCCAGCCATTGCAACAGCGGCAGCGTTGCCCCGGCGGCCAGCGCCAGGTTGAGCTTGGTGGCCAGGTTCCACCAGCCCAGGTAGGCGCCGTCGTGCGTGCCCTGCGCGCCGTGGCGCTCGATCAGCAAGGCCAGCAGCGCGCCGGGAACGGCCAGGTCGGCGCCCAGCGCCGCACCCGACAGCACGCAGATCACGGCAAAGGCCACCACCTGCCCACCCTGCAGCGCAGCGGCCCAGCCAAAGCAGGCCACCGCCAGCAACATGCCGGCCAGCCACGCCCGCTCCAGCCCGAAGCGGCGCACCACCCGCAGCCAGCCCAGCATGGACAGCGCACCGCTGACGAAATACAGCACCAGAAACAGTGCAATCTGTGGCGGCGTAGCCAGCAACCGGTCCTGGGCGAAAAACAGCATCAGTGCGGCCGGGATGGCACTGGCGATGCCATTGCACAGAAAAACCGCCAGCAGACGGCGGAAGGACGCCTGGGTCAGCGGCTGCCAAAGCTGGCGATTGCTCAGTTCCCGTCCCGCATGCCCCTTCTGCGGCTCGATTGAAAACGGCGGGCGCGGCGCCCGCCACAGTGCCAGCCAGCCGGCCAGCAATGCCAGCGCGAATACACCCAGCATGGTGACCGCACCCCAAGCCACCGAAAGCGCGCTGGCCACAACCACGCCGATCAGGCCCGCCCCCT
>CAZVNC010000047.1:0-10076 GCA_964628305.1 uncultured Ideonella sp. | reverse complement strand
AACGGCGTCGCGCTGTGGGCGCATTGCTCGACCCATCTGCACTGGCTCGAGCGGCGGCATCCGTTCGCGACCGCGCACCTGCAGGACGAGGATCTGAGCGTCGACTTCGCGCTGCATACGACGCCGAACGACCGCGTCGCGATCGTCGTTACCGAGCCGCTGACCGAAGGCGAGGCGTGGCAGGCGTTCGCGCCCGGCGAGCTGAAGGTGTTCGTGCACGGCGCGGACCGCTCGCAAGGTGGGGCATCCGGGGACCCCCAGGCCAGTGCCGCTTTTGGCTCGGCCGCCAAGCTCTGACACACTCGCGGGCGAATCGGGCCGCGATGCCGCCCCCGCGTCCACTGCACCAGGATCAACGACGCCCATGCCGACCCCAGTCAAACCCCGCTTCGACACCTTCTACCGCCACGACGCGCTGACCGATCTGCTGTTCGAATTCGCCGCCGCGCATCCGGCGTTGGTCGGCGTCGAGGCTATCGGCAAGAGCTACGAAGGTCGCGACATCTGGGTCGTGACGGTGACGAACCTCGCGACCGGTGGGCCGGGCGACAAGCCGGCGTTCTGGGCCGATGGCAACATCCACGCCGCCGAGGTGACGGCGAGCACCGCGGTGCTGTACTACCTGCACCACCTGCTCGATGCCTATGGCGCGCCGGACGACGAGGGACGCCGCATCACGTACCTGCTCGACACGCGCACGATCTACCTCTGCCCGCGCCTGAATCCGGACGGCGCCGAGCTCGCGCTCGCCGACCGGCCGCGCCAGATCCGCTCGTCGACGCGGCGCTATCCGCACGACGAGGAGCAGATCGACGGCCTGACGGTGGAGGACGTCGACGGCGACGGCCGCGTGCTCTTCATGCGCATCGCCGACCCGAACGGCACCTACAAGTGCCATCCGCAGGAGCCGCGCCTGATGGTGCCGCGCGAGCCGGGCGAGTTCGGCGGCGAGTACTTCCGCCTGATGCCCGAAGGCACGCTCAAGGCCTACGACGGTCTCGCGATCACCGTCAATCGCGACCCCGAGGGGCTGGATCTGAACCGCAACTTCCCGCCCCAGTGGCGCCAGGAGCACGAGCAGGTCGGCGCCGGGCCGTACCCGACGAGCGAGCCCGAGGTGCGGGCGGTGGTCGACTTCATCGTCAAGCATCCGAACATCGGCGCCGCGATCAGCTACCACACGCACAGCGGCGTCATCCTGCGGCCGATGGGAACGGCGAGCGACGACGACATGATCCCCGAGGACCTGTGGGCCTACAAGCGCTTCAGCGCGATCGGCGAGAAGGCGAGCGGCTATCCGGCGGTCAGCATCTTCCACGACTTCAGGTACCACCCGAAGGAGGTCATCAGCGGCACGCAGGACTGGGTCTACGAGCACCTCGGCGCGCTGTTCTGGGTGGTCGAGATCTGGTCGCCGAACGCCGAGGCCGGCATCACCGGCTACAAGTGGACGGAGTGGTACCGCGAGCATCCGGTCGAGGACGATCTGAAGCTGCTGAAGTGGAGCGACGAGCAGTGCGCCGGCCTCGCGCACCACGACTGGAAGCCGTTCCACCATCCGCAGCTCGGCGCGGTCGAGATCGGCGGCTGGGACCGGTTCAACTACTGGCGCAATCCGCCGCCGCATCTGCGCGAACGCGAGGCGGCGCGCTTTCCGGCGTGGATGACGCAGATCGCGCTCAGCCTGCCCAGGCTCGAGCTGCTTCGCACCGAAGTGCGCGCCCTCGGCGACGACACCTGGCGCGTGCGCCTCGCCGTTTGCAACAGCGGCTGGCTGCCGGCCTACGTGACGCGCCGGGCGCTCGCCAACAAGACGGTGCGCGGCGTGATCTTCGAGATCCACCTGCCCGACGACGCGGCCGCCGGCGTCGCGCTGCTCGGCGGCAAGCGGCGCATCGAAGGCCCGCAGCTCGAGGGCCACGCGCCGAGGACGTCGCTGCAGGCCTTCGTCGCGAACCGCGAGATCACCGCCGACCGCGCGGTGGGCGAGTGGGTCGTGCGCGCACCGAAAGGCACGCGGCTGGCACTGACCGCGCGCGCCGAGCGAGCCGGCACGGTGCGCACCGAGGTCGTGCTCGACTGAACCCGGACGCCGAGCCGCGTCCTGCGCTTGTGGCGGCTCAGCGGCGCGGCTTGGCCGGCGATTTCGACTGACGCGCCCTCGGCGCCATCGGCGATGCGTCCTCGACGGCCTGCTTCGCGAAATGGCGCATGTAGCTTCCCATCTCGGGCGCGATCGCCTGCAACGCGCGCCGGTGCTGGACGGCGAGCCGGTTGACCGCTCGCAGGCCGCGCGGTGTCAGCGCCACGACGACGCTGCGCCGGTCGCTCTCGGACTGCCAGCGTGCCGCGAGCCCGAGTTGCTCGATGCGGTCGACCAAGCCGACGGCGCTGTTGTGCTTGATCATCAGCTGCTGCGCGAGCAGCTTCACCGTCAACGGCACGTCGTCCTGCTGCGTCGCGATCGCGAGCAGCGCCTGGTACTGCACCGACGTCAGGCCGAGTTCCGCCGACGCCTGCGTGCTGAAGGAATCGAACTGCCGCAGCAGCATGCGGAACGACGCCAGTCTGACGAGCTCATCGGGCGAGATGGCAGGTTGCGCCGCCGCTTGCCGAGGCGATTTGCTCATGCCCTAAGGCCCGTCGGCGGTCCGCGCGCGATGACCGGCCAAGCCGAACCCGCACTGTGTAAATGCGCCACCTGACGCGCACCTGACGCGATGACGCTTTTCTCGCCGCGAGGGACACAAACCAACACTTATAGGTAGTTTCATGGAGATGGCTGCGAAAGCGAGCATTGACACTATATCGCGCAGCGATGTAGATTAAACCATGATGTCGTGCTGCGATACATTTTTGTTTATCGTGTCGCTGAGCGCGGCCGGCAGGTGCCCTCGCGCAAGCGAGAGCCGGCTTCTTTGCCATAGCGCGTCATCGGTGTCCCGCATGCGGCGGGGCGGGCCTTTCAAGTCGTTCCTTCAAGGAGAGTCGAGATGAGCAAGTTCGAAACTGACAACCTGAGCGATGCGGCGCGCCGCCAGTTGCTGTTGACCGGAGCCGGCGCGGCCGCGGGCATGATGCTGCCGGGCGCGAGCTTCGCCGCCGACCAGCCGCCGATAGGCACCTGGCCGGCCGGCTCGCAAGGCCCGACCGTCACCGTGGCGGCGATGGTGCCGCTGACCGGCACCTACGCTGCGCAGGGCGGCGACGAGCTCAAGGGCTGGGAGCTTGCCGTCGAGCACATCAACACCAACCACCCGCTGATGAAGACGCTTGCGCCGAAGATCAACAACGGCGTGCTCGGCAAGAAGGTGAAGCTGGTGTCGGCCGACTCGGCGGCCAAACCGAACCAGGCCTTGCAGGCGGCGCAGACCTTCATCAACCAGGACAAGGTCGTGCTGATGACGGGCTCGACCTCGTCGGCGGTGGCGGTCGCGATGAACAAGTTCGCCGAGCGCGAGAAGGTGCTGTACGTAACGGGTATTTCCGGTTCGAACGACACCACCGGCAAGGATTGCGTTCGCTACGGCTTCCGCCAGAACTTCTACGGCGAGACGGCGGCCAACGCGATCGGCCCGGTGATGGTCAAGCAGTTCGGCAAGAACCGCAAGGCGGCGTTCATGACGCCCGACTACACCTACGGCCACACGACGACCAAGTCGGTGATGGACTACCTGAAGGAACAAGGCGGCTGGACGATTGTCACGAACCAGGTCTCGCCGCTCGGTACGCAGGACTTCAGCCAGTACCTCACGAACATCGCCAACTCGGGCGCCGAGTTCCTCATCAACGTGAACTGGGGGCGCGATGCGGTGTTGTCGAGCCAGCAGGCGAAGCAGTTCGGCCTGCTGCCGAAGATGACGCTGGTGCTGCCCTATCAGATCCCGCTGATGGCAAAGGAAGCGGGCGTGGACATCACGGCTGGGGTGCTCGCCGCGACCGACTTCTGGTGGACGATGGAGGACAAGTACCCGCTCGCCAAGCAGTTCGTCGACGCCTTCTACAAGAAGTACGGCTACCGTCCCGATTGGGGCGCCGAGAACGCCTACAGCAGCTTCGCGCAATGGGCGCGCATGGTTACCGAGGCAGGAACCTTCTACCCGCCCGATGTCATCAAGCAGTACGAAAAGGGCGAGACGATTCCGTCGCTCGTCGGTGACGTCCACTACCGGCCGCAGGATCATCAGCTGGTGCGCCCGGTCGTCATCGTCCGCGGCAAGGAGAAGAAGGACATGAAGAATCCCGAGGACTTCTGGGAGATTGTCGAAATCGTGCCGGGCGCGGGTTTGATGCAAAAGCCCGACGAGTTCGGCTGCAAGCTGGGCGACTACACCTGACGAGGCGAGCGCACGCGCCCGCCACCGTTCGCGGACGGCAACGGGCGCAGCGGCTTCACTGACCGATTGAGGCGGGCGGCGGCAGGCGCCGTCCGATGACAAGGACAGAACGACGTGTTCAGCTGGGGCAACCTGATATCGCAGTGCTTCAACGGGCTCGTGCTGGGCGCGCTGCTGGCACTGATCTCGTCGGGCCTGACCATCATCTACGGAACGCTGGGCGTGCTCAATCTCGCGCACGGCGCGATGTTCATGCTCGGCGGCTATGCCGGCTGGGTCGCGTACGAGTACAGCGGTTCGTTCATCGTCGCAGTCGCTGCCGGGGCGCTGTTCGTGATGCTGGTCGGCGTGATCACCGAGCGGCTGATCATCCAGCGCTTCTATGTGCGTCCGGCCGAGGACCAGTTGCTCGTCACCTTCGGCCTGGGCATCGTCTTCGTCGAGACGGTGCGCTACTTCTTCGGCAGTCTGTCCAAGACGGTGCCGCCGCCGGCGCCGCTCTCCGGGATCACGAACCTCGGCTTCATGATCTACCCGACCTACCGCCTGGGCCTGCTCGCGATCGTCACGGTGGCCCTGCTGGCGCTGTACTTCGTGCTCTACCGCACCCGCATCGGCATGATCGTGCGCGCCGGGATCGAGGATGCGGTGATGGTCGATTCGCTCGGCATCAACATCCAGCGCGTCTTCATGCTCGTGTTCGGCATCGGCGCGATGGCGGCCGGGTTTGCCGGCATCGTCAACGCGCCGGTGGTCGCGGTGGCGCCCGATGTCGGCGATGCGATCCTGGTGCAGACCTTCGTCGTCGTCGTCATCGGCGGCGTCGGCTCCTTCGCCGGCGCGGTGCTCGGCGGGCTGATCGCCGGCCAGATCATCAGCCTGACCTCGATGATCGACCCCGCCTATTCCTACGTCATGCTGTTCGTCGCGATGACGCTCGTGCTCGTGCTGCGCCCCTACGGGCTGCTCGGCACGGCCGGCCGCGAATAGCACCCCTGTTGCCGCGATGCCGACCCGTCAACGCCCCTTCATCGTCGAGATCCTTGTGCTGCTGGCGCTGATCGCGGCGCCCTTCGTGCTGCCGCATCTCGGCTTCAACCAGACGACGATCAATCGCATCCTGATCTGGGGTCTGGTCGGCATCGGCTTCGACCTGCTGTTCGGCTTCACCGGCCTGCTGTCGTTCGGCCAGGCCGCGTTCTTCGGCACCGGCGGCATGTTCGCCGCCTACCTGCTGACGCAGACGTCCTTCACCAACACGATCGGCGCCGCGCTCGCCGGCACCGTGGTCGCCGGGATCATCGGCTACCTGATCGGCCTGCTCGCGCTGCGGCGCACCGGGATCTACTTCGCGATGATCACGGTGGCGATCGCCGAGGTGTTCTTCTTCCTCGAGTTCAACCCGCTGTCGGCCTACACCGGGGGCGAGAACGGCCTGCCCGGCGTGCCGCCACCGAACCTGAGCCTGGGCTTTTTCGAGTACACGTTCAGCAGCAGCCTGGGGATGTACGGTTTCTTCGCGTTCTGGTACTTCGTCGGGCTCGTGATCGCGCTGCGCATCGTGCGCTCGCCGGTCGGCTTGGTGCTGCGCGCGATCCGCGACAACCCGCTGCGCGCGCAGGCGCTCGGCCACGACATCCGCGGCTACAAGATGACGGTGTTCGTCGTCGCGGCGATGTATTCGGGCTTCGGCGGCAGCCTGCTCGGCATGCTGCAGGGCTTCATGCCGCCCGATGCGTTCATGTTTCACACCTCCGGCGAGATCGTGATGCAGACCGCGATCGGCGGCGCCGGCTGGCTGTTCGGGCCGCTGCTGGGCGCGACCGTCTGGCTCTACCTGAGCGACCTGTTCCAGACCACGCTCAACCTGGGCGCGACCTGGAAGCTCATCCTCGGCATCGTGTTCGTGCTGCTCGTCGTGTTCCTGCGTCACGGGCTGGTCGGAGCAATCGTCGACCTCTACACGCTGATCCGGCCGCGACCGTCCGCGCTGCCGGCGCCAGCGGTCGCGACCGCCAACCCGGGCGAAGACACACTGCTGCGGCGCAAGTCCACCGCCAGCGGCACCGGCCCGATCCTGCAGGTGACCGGCTTGACCAAGCGCTACGGCGGCCTGGTCGCCAACAGCGACATCGATTTCAGCGTCCAGCACGGCGAACTGCGCGGCATCATCGGCCCGAACGGCGCCGGCAAGAGCACCTTCTTCAAGATGCTGACCTGCGAGGTGATACCGACCTCCGGACAGATCATCTTCGCCGGCCGCGACATCACCGATCTGGGTGTCGCTGACGCCTGCCAACTGGGGCTCACCAAGAGCTACCAGATCAACCAGCTGTTCGACCGGCTCACGGTCCGGCAGAACCTCGCGATCGCGGCGCTGGGCGAGCTGCGCGGCAAGTTCAAGCTCGACCTGTTCAAGTCGGTGCCGAAGGTGCGGGGCCTCGATCCGCAGATCGCGCGTACCGCCAAGCTCGTGCGCTTGAGCGAGCGGCTCGACACCCCGGTGTCCGAACTGGCCTACGGCGAGAAGCGCCGGCTCGAGATCGGCCTTGCACTCGCCACGTCGCCGAGCCTGCTGCTGCTGGACGAGCCGCTCGCCGGCATGAGCCCGCAGGAGCGCGTCGAGACGGTCGCGCTGCTGAAGTCGATCGCCGCCGGCCGCACGATGATCGTGATCGACCACGACATGGACGCGATGTTCGAGCTCGTCGAGCGCATCACCGTGCTGCAGGAAGGGCGGGTGCTCGTCGAAGGCACGCCCGACGAGATCCGCAACAACGCCGCTGTCCAGGAGGCCTATCTCGGCGGCATCCACGAAGAGGCGGGATCGGCATGAGTCTGCTCGAAGTCACCGGTCTCAACAGCTACTACGGGGACAGCCACATCCTGTTCGATGTCGCGCTGCGCGTCGAGAAGAACGAGGTCGTGGCACTGCTCGGACGCAACGGCGCCGGCAAGTCGACGACGTTGAAGAGCCTGATGGGGGTCGTCAAGCCCAAGACCGGCAGCGTCAAGCTCGAGGGTGCGGAGCTGGCCGGCAGGAAGTCGTATCAGATCGCCCGCGTCGGGATGCAACTGGTGCACGAGGACCGCCGCATCTTCGGCAGCCTGAACGTCGAGGAGAACATCATCCTCGCCGGATTGAGCGCCAACGACAAATGGCCGCTGGAGCGCATCTACGAGCTGTTCCCGCGCCTGAAGGAGCGGCGCACGAGCCGCGGCACCGACCTCTCCGGCGGCGAGCAGCAGATGCTCGCGATCGCGCGCGCGCTGGTCCGCAATCCGAAGATCATCCTGCTCGACGAGCCCTTCGAAGGGCTGGCGCCGGTCATCGTGCAGGGGCTGGTCCGCGCCTGCCGCGACCTGGCGAAGGCCGGACAGACGATCGTGCTGGTCGAACAGAACATCGCCGCGACGCTCGCGCTCGCGCACCGGGTCTACTTCATCAGTAACGGCCACATCGCGCACGAAGGGCCGGCCGCGGAACTCAAGACCGATCCGCAGTTGCTGCAGAAGTACCTCGGCGTCTAGTTTCTGACGTCGAAGCAGGCCCCGGCATGACCGCCTACGTCATCGGCCACATCAGCGTGAAGGACCCACAGCGCTGGGCCGAGTACCGCGCCAAGGTGCCGGCAACGCTGACCGACTGGGGCGGTGAATTGGTGCTGCGGGGCGTGCGCCGCGCGGTGTGGGACGGCGCGCACCGCCACACCGACACCGTGGTGCTGCGCTTCGCGACCCTGGAGGCCGCGACCGGCTGGCATGAATCTGCGGCGTACCAGGCGCTGATCCCGCTGCGCCAGCAAGCCGCCGAGCTGGACCTGATCGTCTTCGAGGGCTGAGCTTTTGCGCGGGACGCCCCGGGGCGGCCGTCGCCGAGGCGCGCGGACGGCGCGGCGGTCGCGGCGCCTCGATCGGCCTCGGATCCATCTCGAAGCTGCCGAAATGGGGCCGGAACAGCCGTTTTTTCCGGGGCCCGCGGCGCACGCGGAGCTTCAGACTTGCAGGCCCCAACACCCACTCCGACGGAGTCGACCATGAGCCTGTCAGTCAACACCAGCGCCATGCAGCCCATCAACGCACAGCCGATGCGCGCGCCGAGCGCCGAAGGCCTGGCCTTCCGCTCGCTCGCGAAATCGCTGCGCGCAGGTGACATAGATGCCGCGAAGACGGCCTACGCCGACGTGATCCGCAATGCGCCCGAAGGCGCCACGCTCGAGCGCGGCAGCCCGTTCGTGCAGATCGGCAAAGCCTTGCACCAGGGCGATATCGAGGGCGCCAAGGTCGCGTTCGCCGACATGCTCAGGGCGGCCAAGGGCCAGCTTCCGCCGGTCGCGTCGCCCCCGATCGTGCCGCCGGCCATCCTCGTGGCAGGCGCGTCGACGACCGGCGGCATCGCCGGCGGCACGCTCAACGAAGTCGCCTGACCGAGCGCCGGGCCGCGAGACTGCGGCCGCGGCGACATCGGGCGCCGCTGCTGCCTCAAGCGGCGCACCAGGTCAGCTTGCGGCGCGGCGCAGCCCTCGCCGGCCGTCGCGGACCGGATCAGCCGCGCGCCGCCGCCATCGCGAGCTGCTCGGCCACCTTGCGCGTCCCGCGCAGCACGAGCGTCTCGTCGAGCTGCGCCTGCGGCGCGACCGCGTTGGCGACCTCTTCCAGCGTCTCGGGCGCCGTCATCAACGCGTGCGCCATTGCCGACAGCGCGCAGATCGAGCGCCGTTGCACATGCGGCGGCAACTCGCGCGTCGCCTGCACCTCGACATGGTGGCGCACGCTCGCGACCGCCGCGGCGGCGAGGCCCCAGCTCTCGCACAGCGCCGCGCCGAGCGCGTCGTTGCTGACGCCGAAGCCCTCGTGCTCGAGGAGCAGCAGAGCGACCTCGTCGTCGGCGGCACGCAGCATCATGCGATAGCGCTCGCTCGCGTGGCGAAACAGCACCGCCTTGCCGCATTCCTCGAACAGGCCGGCCGAATGGGCGGCCCACGGGTCGATGCCGAGCGCAACCCCCATGCGCCCCATCAGCACCCCGCGGCGCGCGGCGCGATCCCACAGCGGCGCGAGTTCGATCGAATGCGGGAAGATCGCGCGCAGCCCCATCTCGAAGGTGACGGCGGCGACCTCGCGCGTGCCGAGATAAGTGATCGCCTGCTGCACGCTTTGCACGCGTCCCGACAGGCCGTAGAGCGAAGAGTTGACGGCCTTGAGCACGGCCGCGGCGAGCGCCATGTCGGTCTCGATCAAGGCCGCGAGCGCCTTGAAGTCGACATCCTCCTCGGCCAGCAGCAGCGAGAGCTTGACGAGCGCCTCGGGCTGCGACGGGATGTCGATGTCGAGCAGGCGCAGTGCGGAATCGACGGGCATGGCGGTGTTTCCGGGCGGCTTGGCCAAGAGGGACGAAGGATTGCAATCCGTGCTATCGGCAGCGCGCGCCGCTTCCTGAGCACAACCGGGCGGTAGAGCGGCTCCAAAGTCACGGCCGGGTGCATGCAAGGCACTGCGAACACCCTGCTGCGGCCGCGGCTCAGTGCTTGTCCGCTGCGCAGCCCGGCCTTCGCGCCGCTACAGTCGAGCCCTCGTAGAAGGAGCCCGCTCATGCAACGCAGAACCCTCATGCTCGGCGCCTGCGCCGCCATCGCCGCACCGGCCATCGTCCGCGCGCAGTCACAGCCCAAGGTCACGATCGCGGTCGGCGGCAAGAATCTGCTGTACTACCTGCCGCTCACGATCGCCGAGTCGCTC
>CAZVNC010000046.1:0-10116 GCA_964628305.1 uncultured Ideonella sp. | reverse complement strand
GAACGACCAGGGCGGTCGCCAGGGGGGTCGATGACATGGGAAGGCTCCGTGATGATGAGTAATTCGGGGCTCCCGATCCTGCCGGCGCGCGCACAGCGGGGCACCCGACGCCGGTGCCGAAGCCCAGCGCGCATGCAGGTCGTTGCGCGCGGGCGCGCAGGCG
Organism: uncultured Ideonella sp.; assembly: GCA_964628305.1. Classification (GTDB taxonomy): domain Bacteria; phylum Pseudomonadota; class Gammaproteobacteria; order Burkholderiales; family Burkholderiaceae_C; genus CAIKUF01. The sequence continues at coordinate 9,953 of CAZVNC010000046.1, read as the reverse complement.
GGTGCGCAGAAGCGGTCCATAAGCGGCATCGAGGCAATGGGAAGCGTGTTGTCCTCGATTCTATGAGGCGGCCCGGTCACTGCCTATCATGGCGCCTCTTTCAACGCTGCATGCCGCCATGCCGAATCGCACCGTGTTCTTCGTCTCCGACAGCACCGGCATCACCGCCGAGACCTTCGGCAATTCGATCCTCAATCAGTTCACGCTGCGGCCGCGTCATGTGCGCCGGCCGTTCATCGACACCGCCGACAAGGCGCACCAGGTGGTGCGCGAGATCAATCATGTCGCCGAGTCCGAGGGCAAGCGGCCGATCGTGTTCGCGACGCTGATCGACCGCGAGGTGCTCGACATCGTCAAGAAGCAAAGCCGCGGCTTGGTGCTCGACATGTTCAACACCTTCATCGAACCGCTCGAGGCCGAACTCGGCGTGACGTCGAACCACCGCGTCGGCCGCTTCACCGATGTCGCGAAGAGCCAGGAGTACACGGATCGGATCGAGGCGATCAACTACACGCTCGCGCATGACGACGGCCAGTCGGCGCGCAACCTGGCGTCGTCGGACGTGATCCTGATCGGCGTCAGCCGCAGCGGCAAGACGCCGACCTCGCTCTACCTCGCGATGCAGCACGGCATCAAGGCCGCGAACTACCCGCTGATCCCGGAGGACTTCGAACGCGGCGCGCTGCCGTCGATGCTCGCGCCTTACAAGGCGAAGTGCTTCGGCCTGACGATCGATGCCGCGCGGCTCGCCCAGATCCGCAACGAGCGCCGGCCCGACAGCAAGTACGCATCGATCGAGAACTGCCGCTTCGAGGTGAAGGAGTCCGAGTCGATGATGCGCCGCGAGGGCATCCCCTGGCTCAGCTCGACCCACAAGTCGATCGAGGAGATCGCGGCGACCATCCTGCGCGACTTGCGGCCCGACCGGCTGACGTACTGAGGCAAGGCGTCGCCGCCGCTCGCTTGCGCGACCTCAACCCGGTTGCGGTCGCCGGCGCATCGATTCGTACAGACACACCGCCGCTGCCGCCGCGGCATTCAGCGACTCCTCGCCACCCGGCTGCGGGATCACGAGGCTTTGCGCGCAGCGCGCCAGAGCGTCCGCAGCAACGCCCTGCCCTTCGTGCCCGATCACCCAGGCGCAGGGCCAGGGCAGCTCGGCGCGGTCGATAGGGACCGAAGCATGCGGGCTCGTCGCAAGCAGCGCGACCCCGAGTTCGGCGAGCGCGTCCGCTTCGACGCCTTCGACGAGGTTCAGCCCGAAGTGCGCTCCCATGCCGGCGCGCATGACCTTCGGCGACCAGAGCGCCGCCGTGCCCTCCAGCGCGATGACCTGCTCGAAGCCGAACGCCGCGGCGCTGCGCAGGATCGAGCCGACGTTGCCCGCGTCCTGCAGGCGGTCGAGCACCACGCTCGGGCGCCCCGCGAGAAGTTGGCCCGGCCCCGGCCAGCGGATCGCAAAACCAATTCGGGGCGGCGATTCGAGCGTGCTCAGCGCAGCCAACATCGAGGCTGCAACGACGAGGACGGTCTCGGCCCCGCCCGCCAGCGCGCGAAGCTGCGGCAGCTCCCACGCCGCTTCGTCGATCACGGCGCAAAGCGGCAGCCCGCCGCGCTGCACGTAGGCCGCGCACAGATGCTCGCCGTCGATCCACACCTCGCCCTGCTTGCGGTACGCGGCCGACGCGCGCGCGAGCTTGCGCAGCCGCATCCACTGCGGATTGGCGCGCGATGTAATGGACTTGACCGCGGCCATCGGCTCAACCGCCGCAGACGGCGCGCACCGGCGCAAAGCTTCGCCGATGCTGCGGGCAGGCGCCATGCGCTCGCAGCGCGTCCAGGTGGGCTGCGGTCGGGTAGCCCTTGTGCGCGGCGAAGCCATATTGCGGGTGCTGTTCGTGCATCTGCGCGCAGATCGCGTCGCGCTGCACCTTGGCGAGAATCGATGCGGCCGAGATCGCGGCGACGAGTGCGTCGCCCTTGACGATGGCCGCGGCTGGCATGGCGAGCACCGGCAGCCGGTTGCCATCGACGAGCACCTTGTGCGGCCGCAACCGCAGGCCCTGCACCGCGCGCTGCATCGCAAGCAGCGTCGCGCCGAGGATGTTGAGCGCGTCGATCTCCTGCGCACTCGCCTGCGCGATGCTGCAGCACAGCGCCTTGGCGCGGATCTCGTCGAACAACCGTTCGCGGCGGCGCGCGGAAAGCTGCTTCGAGTCGGCCAGGCCCTTGATCGGGTGCAGCTCGTCAAGGATCACGGCCGCCGCGACGACCGGCCCCGCGAGCGGCCCGCGCCCCGCCTCGTCGACGCCGGCAACGAGGCCGGGCGCATCGGCGCTGAGCGCGATCTGGTCAGCGAGCCAGGATCTTCTCGATCGCATCGGTCGCCGCCTGCGCCGTGTCGCGGCGCAAGGTCAGGTGCAGTTGCGTGAACGCCTCGCGCAGCGCGGCCACCCGCGCCGCGTCGTCGAGCCAGGCGAGCGCTTCGCCGGCGAGGCGCTCGGGCGTCGCGTCGCCCTGCAGCAGTTCGGGCACCGCGTGCCTGCCGAGCAGGATGTTGGGCAGGCCGATCCAGGGCTGCAGGTTGCGCGGCCGCATCAACAGCCAGGTGATCGGATTCATCGCGTACATGATGACCATCGGCGCCTTGAAGAGCGCCGCCTCGAGCGTCGCCGTGCCGCTCGCGACGATCGCGACGTCGCAGGCGCCGAGTGCCTCGTGGGAGAACCCGTCGACAAGCTCGATCGGGATCGCCGCTGCTTCGCGCTCGCGAATCGGCTCGACCATCGCCCGCAAGCCGGGCGCGAGCGGCAGCACGAATCGCAGCCCGGGGCGCGCACGATACATGCGCAGCGCGGCACCGAACAGACGCGGCGCGTTGTAGTCGATCTCCGAGCGGCGGCTGCCCGGCAACAGCGCGACGACGGTCGCGTCCTGCGCCAGGCCGAGCGCCGCGCGGCTCGCCTCGCGCGGCACCTCGAGCGGAATCGCATCGGCGAGCGGATGCCCGACATAGCTCGCCGCGATGCCATGCTTCGCATACAGCGCCGGTTCGAACGGGAACAGGCACAGCACCAGATCGGCGGCGCGGCCGACTGTATGCACGCGGCCCGCGCGCCAGGCCCAGATCGACGGGCTGATGAAGTGCACGGTTCGGATGCCGGCGTCGCGCAGCCGCTCCTCGAGGCCGAGGTTGAAGTCCGGCGCATCGACGCCGATGAAGAGATCGGGCTTCTCGCGCAGCAGGCGCTCGCCGAGTTGTCGGCGGATCGCGACGAGGCCGCGATAGTGGCGCAACACCTCGGCATAGCCGCGCACCGCGAGCCTGTCGCTGGGCCACCAGGCATCGAAGCCTTGCGCTGCCATCTTCGGTCCGCCGATCCCTGCGGCCTGCAATTGCGGCCAGCGCGCCTTCAGCGCCGCAAGCAGCATGCCGGCGAGCAGGTCGCCCGAGGCTTCTCCGGCGACCATCCCGATGCGGGGCGCTTGCATGGCTGCGCCGCAGCCGCTCAGCGCGCGATGCCGCGCTGCGCCCGGGCAAGAAAGGCGAGCATCGCGTCGACCTCGGCGCGCGCCTCGGGCGACGCATCGGCGAGCGCCGCGATCCGGGCCCGTGCGTCGTCGAGGGTGAGCCCCTCGCGATACAGCAGCCTGTGCATCTGCTTGACCGCCGCGATGCGCCCGGGCGTGAAGCCGCGCCGGCGCAGACCCTCGACGTTGAAGCCGCGCACCGCGAGCGGGTTGCCGTCGACCAGCATGAAAGGCGGCACGTCCTGCGACACCGCGCTCGCGAAGCCGATCATCGCGTGCGCGCCGATCTTGACGAACTGATGCACGCCCGTCAGGCCGCCGACGATGACCCAGTCGCCGACATGCACATGGCCGGCAAGCGTCGCGTTGTTCGCGAGCACGGTCTGGTCACCGACCTGTGCATCGTGCGCGATGTGGACGTAGGCCATGATCCAGTTGTCCGACCCGACGCGGGTCACGGCGCTGTCCTGCGCGGTGCCGAGATTGAAGGTGCAGAACTCGCGGATCGTGTTGCGCTCGCCAATCTCGAGCGCGGTCGGCTCGCCGCCGTACTTCTTGTCCTGCGGGATCGCGCCGATCGAACAGAACTGGAAGATGCGGTTGTCACGTCCGATCGTCGTGCGGCCCTCGATCACGCAGTGCGCGCCGATCGACGTGCCTTCGGCGATCGTCACCTGCGCGCCGATGATCGAATACGGGCCGACGCTGACCGAAGCGGCGAGGTCGGCGCGCGGGTCGACGATCGCGGTCGGATGGATCAAGGTCATCGCGGACGCGGGGGTGTCGTGCACCGGCCGATGCAGCCCATCGCTGCTTCAGTCGCGCTCGCGCACGGTGCACATCAACTCGGCCTCGACGGCGAGCGCGCCTTCCACCGTGGCGCGCGTCTTGTACTTGAAGATGCCGGACTTGGAGCGCAGCACCTCGGCTTCCATCACCAGTTGATCACCGGGTTCGACCGGCCGCTTGAAGCGCGCACCGTCGATGCCGACGAAATAGTAGAGCCGGCCATCGCTCGCGTCCTTGCCCTGTGACGAGAAGGTCAGCAGCGCGGCCGTCTGCGCCATCGCCTCGAGCATCAGCACGCCGGGCATCACCGGCCGGCCCGGAAAGTGCCCGGCGAAGAACGGCTCGTTGAACGTCACGTTCTTCAGCGCACGGATCCGCACGTTCGGTTCGATCTCGAGCACGCGGTCGACGAGCAAAAACGGATAGCGGTGCGGAAGCTTCTTCAGTATCTGGTGGATGTCCATGGCACTCAACTCGACTTCTTCTCCAGGGCGCGCAATCGGTTGCGCAGGCTGTACAAGTGCCTGAGCGTCGCGGCGTTCTTCTCCCAGTTCGCATTCTCATCGATCGGAAACGCGCCCATGTAGGCGCCGGGCCGCGTGATGGACTGCATGACACCGGTCAAGGGGCCGATGTGCACATGGTCGGCCAGCGTCAGGTGGCCGGCCACGCCCACCGCGCCGGCGAGCGTGCAGTGTGCGCCGATCGTCGTGCTGCCTGCTATGCCGACGCAGCCTGCGATCGCCGTGTGAGAGCCGATGCGCACGTTGTGGCCGATCTGCACCTGATTGTCGATCTTGACGCCGTCGGCGATCAGCGTGTTGTCGAGCGCTCCGCGGTCGATGCAGGTGTTGGCGCCGATCTCGACATCGTCTCCGATGCGCACCCCGCCGAACTGCTCGACCTTGATCCAGGCGCCGTCGTGCGGCGCATAGCCGAAGCCGTCAGCGCCGATCACCGCGCCGCCGTGAATGATGCCGCGCGCCCCAATGTGGCAATCCGCGCCGAAGCTGACGCGCGCCGCGAATCGCGTGTCCTCGCCGATCGTGGCGCCGGCGCCGATCACGCAGTGCGCGCCGATCACGGCCCGCGCCCCGATCCGGGCGTCTTCCTCGATCACGCACAGCGGCCCGACCGAAGCGCTGGCGTCGATCGTCGCCCGCGGATGCACCTGCGCCGATGGATGGACGCCGGCTGGCGGGCGGACTCGGGTGCGCGCCGCCCACCATTGGCTCAGGCGCGCGAAGTAGAAATGCGGCTCGGGCGTGACGATCACCGCACCACGCGCCGCCGCTTCATCGCGCAAGGCCGGCGCAACGATGATGCAGCCGGCTTGCGTCGTCTTCAGTTGCGCGCGGTAGCGCTGATCGGCGACGAAGCCGAGCGTCGCCGGCGTCGCGTTCTCGAGCGAGCCCAGACGCTCGACCCGCAGCGCCGGATCGCCTGCGAGTTCGCCGCCAAGCTGCGAGGCAATCTCGCCGAGCGCGAACCCATTCACATTCGGCGGGGCGCGCTACTTGCCGGCGTTGAGCGCCTTGATCACCTTGTCGGTGATGTCGATGCGCGGGCTGACGAAGGTCGCGTCCTGAATGATCAGGTCGTACTTCTCGGCATCGAAGATCTGCTTGATCGCCGCATTCGCGCGCTGGATCACGGCGCCGAGTTCCTCGTTCTTGCGCTGGTTCAGGTCTTCCTGGAACTCGCGGCGTCGGCGCTGAAACTCGCGGTCCTGCTCGACGAGGTCGCGCTGGCGGCGGCTGCGTTCGGCCTCCGCCAGGGTCGGTGCGTCCTTCTCGAGTTTGTCCGACGTCGCCTTCAGGCGTGCCGCGGTGTCGGAGAGATCCTTCTCGCGCTTGGAGAACTCCGCTTCTAGTTTGGCCTGTGCCGCCTTCGCGGGCATCGAGTCGCGCAGCACACGCTCGCCGCTCACGTAGCCGATGCGCAGATCCTGGGCCTGCCCCAGCGCGCAGGCCGCCATCAAGGCGGCCGCTGCGGCGAATTTGACGACGAGGCTTTTCATTAGAACGCGGTCCCGATCTGGAATTGAAGTTTTTGGATTCTATCGCCTGGCTGCTGCTTGATCGGCACGCCATAGCTCAGTTTGAGCGGCCCGAGCGGCGACAGCCAGCTCACGCCGACACCAGCCGCCGCGCGCAGGCTGTCGAACGTCACCTGCTGGTTCGAGCCCCAGACGTTGCCGACGTCGAGATAGCCGAACATGCGGAAGGTCCGGTCGTTGCCTGCGCCCGGCACCGGCACGTAGAGCTCGTTGTTGAGGTTGAAGCGGCGCGTGCCGCCGATGAAGGCGCCGGTCACGTCGATCGGCCCGAGCGACCCCTGCTCGAAGCCGCGCACCGATCCGAGGCCGCCGCCGAAGAAGTTCTTGAACACCGGGTACTCCTGGCCGTTCAGGCCGGTGCCGTAGCCGAACTCGGTGTTGAAGGCGTAGGTGAATTGGCGTCCGATCGGAAAGTAGTGCTGGTACTGCAGGTTCAACCGCAGGTAGCGCAGATCGCCTAAGACCGACCATTCGCCGGTGACTCGCCTCAAGCTGCCGGCGTTCGGAGTCACCGCGCTGTCGCGATCGTCGCGCGTCCAGCCGAGGGTGAGCGGAACCGAATTGCTGTCGCGGCCGAACTCCTCGATATAGATCTGGTAGTTCAAAGGCATGCCGACCAAGTCGCCATCGATCTGCGTCTGCTCGTAGCCGATGCCGTAGTAGACGGTATCGAAATCGCTGTACGGCACGCCGAACCGCACCGACGTGCCGGCGGTGACGATCTTGTAGTACTCGCCCTGACTGTTGATCGGCGTCGTCGTTCGGTAGTAGAGATCGAACGCGCGCGAGATGCCGTCGATCGTGAAGTAGGGGTCGACCGTGCTCAGCACGATCACGCGGTTGTAGTCCGTCGTATTGAGTTCGAGGCCGAGGTAGTTGCCCGATCCGAGCACGTTGTCCTGCTTGATCGCGGCGTTGAAGGCGATCTTGCTCGCCGACGAATAGCCGAGACCGACCGAGATGTTGCCGGTCGGCTTCTCCTTGACGGTGATCGTCACATCGACCTGGTCCGGCGCGCCGGGCACTTCATTGGTCTCGATGTTGACCTCGGAAAAGTAGCCCAGGCGGTCGACGCGGTCGCGAGACAGCTTGATGCGGCGGGCGTCGTACCACGCGGCCTCGAACTGGCGGAACTCGCGCCGTATCACCTCGTCGCGCGTGCGATCGTTGCCGGCAACGATGATGCGGCGCACATAGACGCGCCGCTGCGGGTCGGCGTACAGCACGATCGCGACCTGCGCGCGGTCGCGGTCCACCTCGGGGCGCGCATCGACGCGTGCGAAGGCGTAGCCGAAGGTGCCGAACAGATTGGTGAAGTTGCGCGTCGTCGCGGCGACGGCTTCGGCGCGGAACAGCTCGCCGGGGCGAATCGTCACGAGCGACTTGAACTCGTCCTCGCGGCCGAGGAAGTCACCCTCGAGCGTGACCGACGTCACCGTGAAGGGCTGCCCTTCGCGGATGTTGACGGTGATCGTGATGTCCTGCTTGTCGGGCGAGATCGTGACCTGCGTCGACTCGATCGCGAACTCGAGAAAGCCGCGGTTCAGGTAGTAGGCCTTGAGCGTCTCGAGGTCGGCGTTGAGCTTGACGCGCGAATAGCGGTCGTTCTTCGTGTACCAGGTGAGCCAGCCGCCCGTCCTCAGGTCGAACAAGCCCCGCAGCGTGCTCTCCGAGAAGGCCTTGTTGCCGACGATGCGGATCTCGCTGATGTGCGCGACTTCGCCCTCCGTCACGGTGAACGTCACGTTGACGCGGTTGCGCTCGATCGGCGTGACGGTCGTCACGACCTCGACGCCGTACAGACTGCGCGTCAGATACTGGCTCTTGAGTTCCTGCTCGGCGCGGTCGGCGAGCGCCTTGTCGAACGGCAGGCCTTCGCCGATGCCGACTTCGCGCAGCGACTTCAGCAGCACTTCCTTGTCGAACTCCTTGAGGCCGACGAAATCGACGTTCGCGATGATCGCCCGCTCGTCGACGATGACGACGACGACCTTGTCCTCGATCTCGATGCGCACGTCCTTGTACAGCCCGGTCGCGAACAGCGCGCGCAGCGCGGCGGCGCCCTTCTCGTCGTTGTAGGTGTCGCCGACGCGAAAGGGCAGCGCCGCGAACACGGCGCCCGCGTCCGACCGTTGCAGCCCTTCGACGCGGATATCGTTGATCGTGAAAGGTTCGACCGCCGACGCGCTGCCGGCGTGCAGCAACCCGGCAAGCAACAGCAAGACGAGGCGGAGCCACAAGGCTCCGGAACAAACAAGGGAACTGCGCATGCGGGGAGCGTCAATGCAGGCCCAGAAGACGGGCCACGTCGTTGTAAAGCGCGAGCGACATCATCAGCAAAAGTACCGCTACCCCGCCGCGCTGAAGCCGTTCGAGCCAGGCGACTGAGACGGGCCGCCCGGTCACTGCCTCGAAAAGATAATACATCAGGTGCCCGCCATCGAGCATCGGCAGCGGCAGCAGGTTGAGCACTCCAAGGCTCACGCTGACGAGGGCGAGGAAGCCGAGGTAGTAGGCGATGCCGAGTTGCGCCGACTGGCCCGCGTAGTCGGCGATCGTCAGCGGCCCGCTCAGGTTTTTCACCGATGCTTCGCCGATCAGCATGCGCCCGATCATGCGCAGCGTCAGCGCCGACATCTCCCAGGTCCGGCTCACGCCTTGCGTCAAGCCGTCGATCAGCCCGTAGCGCACGTTCACCATCTGCGGTGCGCCGCCGATGTAGGCGTCGATGCGCCCGATGCGGTGTTCACCGTCGTCGACGACCGCGGGCAGGACGTCGACGTCCAGGCGCCGCCCGCCGCGTTCGATCTGCCACCGCATGATTGCCGCCTTCCCGTCTGCCGCGTTGGCGCGGATCAGCGCGCGCAGCTTCGCGCCATCCAGGACTGCGACGCCATCGACGCCGAGGACCAGGTCGCCTTCGCGCAGCCCGGCGCGCGCGGCCGCGCCGTCCGGGTTGACCTGTCCCATCAGCGGCGGGTTGAACGGGCCGGAGATGCCGATGCGCTGCATCAACTGGGCATCGATCTCGCCGACGTCGGCACGGTCGAGCGCAAGGACGACATCGCGCAGTCCGTGTCCCTCGGCGTCGGTCAGGCGCAGGTACAGCGGCTGACGATGCAGCGCCGCCTGCGTGATGGCCCAGCGCAGGTCCGTCATCGAGCGCACGTCGTCCCAGGTCTCGCCGTCCGTCGACTGCTGCTGAACCCAGTCGCCCGCACGCAGTCCGGCGCGCTCGGCGATGCTTTCGCTGACCGGCGAGCCGATCACCGCCTTCACTTCGTCGACGCCGATCCAGCTCGTAGCGGCGTACAGCAGCACTGCGAGCAACAGGTTGGCAAGCGGCCCGGCGGCGACGATCGCGGTGCGCCGCGCAAGCGACTGGCGGTTGAAGGCGCGCGGCAGATCCTGCGGCGCGACCGGCCCCTCGCGCTCGTCGAGCATGCGCACGTAGCCGCCCAGCGGCAGCGCCGACAGCACGAATTCGGTGGACTGCGGCGTGCGCCGGCGACGCCAAACCACGCGGCCGAAGCCGACCGAGAAGCGCAGCACCTTCACGCCGCAGGCCACCGCC
>CAZVNC010000045.1:0-10224 GCA_964628305.1 uncultured Ideonella sp. | reverse complement strand
GAAGCTCGCCGGCGCGGCGAAGACGAGCTTCCTGAAGAAGTGCGAGGCCGACGCTGGCGCCGCCGATGCAACCGCCGGCTCCGCAGCCTGCGACGCCAAGGCCGACGAGAAGAAGCTCGCCGGTGCCGCCCGCACGAGCTTCGTCAAGAAGTGCGTCGCCGATGCCGGCGCGGCGCCGACTTCGGCCAGCGCGGCGTGCGACGCCAAGGCCGACGAGAAGAAGCTCGCCGGTGCGGCCCGCACGAGCTTCATCAAGAAGTGCGTCGCCGACGCCAAGTAGGCCGGACCCGAGTCGCCCGGCGCTGCGCCAGCCCGAGCTGATCGCGGCGGCGCGCGCATGGGCCTTCCTCGCGCGTTGGTGCGCGCTCAGCCCGGCACCTGCGCGGCGAGCGCTTCGCGCAGCTTGTTGCCGTGCTCGTCGGCGAGCGCGGCTTCACGCAGCGCGCGAAGGCGCGGCGCCGCGGTTTCCGCAGGCAACTTGTCGAGCGCCTGCATCAGCGTCGTGAAGTTCCGCATGCCGCGCGCGTGCGTGTCTCCGTAGCCCTTGATCAGGCGCGGGCACTGGGCGATCTCCACAGCGAGCGCGTAGGCGCCGCGCACTGCAGTGTCCGCCACGCGCTGCAGCCACGTCTCGACCGCCGCGTTCTCCTCGCGATAGCGCAGCGTGGCGCGCCGCATCGGCCGCAGGCTCGCTAGGAAGTACAGCAGTAAAAAACCCGGCAGGCTCGAAGTTCGGATGACTCGGCCCTTGCACGCCAGGCGCTCGACGATGCGGCGCGGCCAGCCCGAAGCGAGCAGCCAGCTTCCGACCACAGCCGGCAGCGTGTCGCAGATCTCCTCCAGCCGCGGGTGCATGTACTCGTTGATCGCCAGCACTTGCGCATCGGTGCTCTTGACTTCCTTGCGTACGCGCTCGAAGCGGCTGCCCCGCGTCTTCAGGTCGGCGACGCGGATCGTGTCTTCCCACGACATCCACAGCGCCAGGTAGCGCGCCACTTCCTGCGTCAGCCGAGGATCATCGCGTCCATCGTCGTGACGCACGAAAGGGCGGACGCGATCGAGATACAGCGCGCCGTAGGCCAGGTCCTGATAGTCGATCACGCGGCGCACGCCCTCGCGCAGCATGGTGTGCGCAGCAGCCGGAAATTCGCCCACCACGCGCTGCAGCAGCGCGGCGACCCCGGGGTGGCGCGCGAGCGGTGGCGGCGCGCCGGCTGGCGCGTCCGCCGCGGCTTTGGCCGCAAGCGGCTGCGGCGGCAAGCGGCTCGCTTCGAAGCCGGCGCCGAATGCGGCGAGGCTGGCCTTCACGCCGACGCCGCCGCGCGCGATGCTCTGCTCGAACTGTTGGCGCGAAAACGGCAGCGCGCCGGTGCCGGCCAGCGCGCCGAACAGGACGGCGCTGATCAGGCTGCCGTGCTCCTCGGCGGTCTGCGCCATGTCGAAGCGAACGAAGTGCCTTGCCGCTGTGGCCGCGGCGTCGAGCAGCGGCTGCGGATCGACGAGGCCGTCGCCGAGGTGCGACTTCTCGGCGATCGAATAGACGCGGCTGGTGGATGCGATCAGGGTCGTGCGATCGGGCGTGACGAGGCCGCGCTGCACGGCGCGTGCGCTTTCCATCAACTCGGAAGCGAGGACGACATCGACATCGCCCGGCGTCGGCATCAGCGCCAGCACCGGCGCCTGCCCCGCCGCCTGCGCCTTCGGAAACAGCTCGACGTAGTAGATCGTCGCGCCGGTGCGCTGGGCGACGCCCGGCACTGACGTCGTCTGCGCGATCCAGCCGTCGTGCTCGCCCATGTCGACGATCCAGTCGGCGAGCACACCGCCGCCTTCGCCGCCCATCGCGAAGATCGCGATCTTGATCGGTTCGGTCATGGCGGCGAGGCGCCAAGCGTCTGATACGGCATGGCGCTCAGAACGCGTAGGCGTCGATCCGCTTCGCGCTGCGCCGCTGCAGCGCGCCGATGATCGCCGCGCGCACGCGTTGGCGCAGACGATCCCACCGGGTCGGGTTGTTGACGATCTCGACGCGGTAGAACGACGGGCACAGCACGGCCGCGTGCGCCGCCTCGCCGCACAGGCCGCAGCCGACGCAGCTGTCTTGCACATACGTCACCGGGTCGAGCCGCAGCGGATCGGGATTCGGCTTGACGGCAAGCGACGGGCAACCCGACAGGCGGATGCACGCATGGTCGCCGGTGCAGGTGTCGGGGTCGACGCCGAAGCGCTCGCGCACGACGCGCTTGCCGTCCTGCACCGCCTTGCGAAACTGCGGCTTCACGCGGCGCTGCTTGTTCAGCATGCACTCGGACTGGGCGACGATCACCTTCGGCCCCTTCTCGGGCGTCATCAGCGCTTCGCGCAGCGCGGCCTTCATCGCCTCGAGATCGTAGGTGCGGGTGAGCGTCTTCGCCCACGTCACGCCGACGCCGCGCACCGCGCGCTCGATCGGGTGGGAGGTGCTGCGCGCGCGGACCTTGCGCGCCGACGACAGCACATCCTGCCCACCGGTCGCCGCGGTGTAGTCGTTGTCGATGACGACGGTCAGGTTGTCGCTCTTGTTGAACACCGCGTTGGCGACGCCGCTCGTCAACCCGTTGTGCCAGAAGCCGCCATCGCCCATCACGCTGATGACGCGCTTGCCGGCCGGCGCGTTGAGTGCCGACGCGCCGGCGCCGCCGAGGCCGTAGCCCATCGTCGTGTTGCCGAGGTTGAACGGCGGCAGGATCGAGAACAGGTGGCAGCCGATGTCGGCGCTGACGTGGTGCTCGCCGATCTCGCGCTCGAGCAGCTTCATCGCAGTGAAGATCGGGCGCTCCGGGCAGCCGGTGCAAAAGCCGGGCGGGCGGCCCTGCACCAGGCCGTCGAGCGTGGCTGCGGCAGCCGGCCTGGGCAGCAACTCGGCCGCGTCGCCGCCGGCCGCCGCGGCAGCCGGCAGCAGGCCGGGCGCGTGCTGCGCGAGGAAGCCGCGCACGCCGTCGATCAGGACCGCGGTGGCGTACTCGCCCGCCATCGGCAGCGGCCCCTTGCCGACGACGCGGGTCTGCAGGTCGGCCTGGCGCAGCAGGGTCGTGATGTTCTGCTCGATGAAGTTGGGCTGGCCTTCCTCGACCACCAGTACGGCGCGCTTGGCCGTGCAAAAGCGCGTCAGCTCGCTGCCGATCAGCGGGTAGGCGACGTTGAGCACATAGAGCGGCAGCTTCGCGTTGCCGAACACGTCGGACAGGCCGAGCCGCTGCAGCGCCCGCACCAGGCTGTTGTAGAGGCCGCCCTGGACGATGATGCCGACGCCGGATTCGCCCGTGTCCTCGTTGAAGAACTCGTTGAGCCGGTGGCGCTCGATGAACTCGACCGCCGCCGGCCAGCGCTCGCGCACCTTCTCCTGCTCGTGCGCGAAGCTCGCCGGCGGCAGCACGATGCGGCCGACGTCGCGCCGCGGTGCCTCCTGCGCCTCCTTCAATGTGAAGTTGGCGCGCCGGTTCGCGCTCGCGGTGAACTGGCCGTGGACGTGGCAGGCGCGCAGCCGCAGTTGCAGCATCACCGGCGTGCGGCTCGCTTCGGAAAGCTCGAAGCCGGCCTTCACCGCGGCGACGATAGCCGGCAGGTTGGGCCGCGGATCGAGCAGCCAGATCTGCGACTTCATCGCGAAGGCGTGGCTGCGCTCCTGCATGATCGACGAGCCGTCGCCGTAGTCCTCGCCGACGATGACGAGCGCGCCGCCGGTGACACCGCCCGAAGCGAGATTGGCCAGCGCGTCGGACGCGACGTTGGTGCCGACCGTCGACTTGAACGTGACCGCGCCGCGCAGCGGGTAGTTGACCGAGGCCGCGAGCGTCGCCGCTGCGGTCGCTTCGTTGGCGCTGTTCTCGAAGCGGATGCCCTGCTCGGCGAGGATGTCCTGGGCGTCGGCCAGCACGTCCATCAGATGCGAGATCGGCGCGCCCTGGTAGCCGGCGACGTAGGACACGCCCGATTCGAGCAGGGCCTTGGTCACGGCGAGGATGCCCTCGCCGCTGAAGACCTCGCCCTCACCGAGCCGCAGCTTCTTGACCTCTTGCGCGAACGAGCGCTCTGCCATATCCAATCCTCGCCAGCCTGTTGCACTCGAGCATAGGCAGTCATTCAGCGTCGATTCGCCGCCTTGGCGTAAGGCCTTCATCGCGCAGGGTCTCGGAATCACCCCGCGCCATCGCCTGCGGCACTCGCGGACTGGGTCGATGATAGAGTGGCTTTTGCAATCCAGGATCGGAGCGATGACCGGCGAGAAGTCAGCGACAGTGCCAGCACCACGCGACGTGCGCATGCGCGGCTTCGCCCAGCGCGCCGAAGTGAGCGCGGCGTGGCAGTGGATCGACCGCCATGCGGAGCGCCTGGGCTCGGAGCGGGTGGCGATCGACGCCGCCGCGGGGCGCATGCTCGCCGCCGACATCGGCGCCGCGATCGACGTGCCGGCCTTCGATCGCGCCGCGATGGACGGCTTTGCGGTGCGCGGCGACGAGACGACCGGCGCCAGCGACTACAACCCGCTTGCGTTTCGCGTCGTCGGGCAGGCGCTGCCGGCGCGGCCGTTCGAAGCCGTCGTGCAGCCGGGCGAGGCGGTGCGCATCATGACCGGCGCCCCGCTGCCGGCCGGCGCCGACGCCGTCGTGCCCGCCGAGTACGCGCGCGAGACGGCGCAGGGCATGGAGATCTCGATGGCGTTCGGCCCCGGCAAGCACGTCGGCAGGCAGGGCGAGGATCTCGCGCGCGGCGCCGCGGTGCTCGCCGCCGGGCGGCGCCTGCGCCCGCAGGACCTGGGCGTCATCGCGTCGCTCGGCATGGCCGGGGTCGAGGTGATCATGCAGCCGAAGGTGCGCATCGTCGTCACCGGCAGCGAAGTCGTCGCACCCGGCGACACCAAGGGCCGCTACGAAATCTACGACGCCAACTCGGCGATGCTGCGCGCGCTCGTCGCGCGCGACGGCGGCGTGCTCGAATCGCACCTGCGCACCGGCGACGACGCGGCGCTGGTGCGCGAGGCGATCACCGCGCCGGGGGCCGATGTGGTGCTGATCTCGGGCGGATCGAGCGTCGGAGCAGAGGATCACGCCCCCCGTCTGCTCGCCGAGGCGGGCGTTCTTGCGGTGCATGGCGTCGCGATGCGGCCCTCCAGCCCGGCCGGCTTCGGCCGCGTCGGCGCCACGCTCGTCTTCCTGCTGCCGGGCAATCCGGTGTCATGTCTGTGCGCCTACGACTTCTTCGCCGGCCGCGCGCTGCGCCTGCAGGGCGGTCGGCCGGCGCGCTGGCCCTATCCAGTGCTCTCCGCGGTCGTCGGGCGCAAGATCGTCTCGGCGATCGGGCGCGTCGACTATGCACGCGTGCGGCTGCGCGACGGCGAGGTCGAACCGCTCGCCCTCAGCGGCGCCTCGGTTCTTTCGTCGACGATCCGCGCCGACGGCTTCGTCGTCGTGCCGGCCGAAAGCGAGGGCTGCGCACCGGGCAGCCGCGTCGACGTCCATCTCTATGACCCAACGTAGCGCATGACGACCCCGGATCGACCGGCCCCCGACGGCCGGCAGACGCAGTTCCTCACCGTCATCACGCGCGACGAGGCGACCGCGCGCTTTCGCCGCCATCTGAAGCTCGAACCGCTCGGCGTCGAGACGGTGGCGCTCGCCGCCGCGCTCGACCGCGTGCTCGCCGATGACGTGCTGGCCGAGGTCGACGTGCCCGGCTTCGACCGCTCGAACGTCGACGGCTTCGCGCTGCTCGCGGCGGACACCTTCGGCGCAACCGAGGACGCGCCGCGCAGCGTCGTGCGCAACGCCGACCTGCTCACGCCCGGCATCGTACCGACGGCCGCCGTGCGCCCCGGCGAGGCGAGCGTGATCGCGACCGGCGCGATGCTGCCGCGCGGCGCCGACGCGGTCGTCATGGTCGAGCACACCGAGATCGTCGAGACCGGCGGCGCACCCAGGGTCGAAATCAGCCGCGCCGTCGCGCCGGGCGACAACGTCAGCTACGCCGGCACCGACATCGCGCGCGGCGAGACCGTGCTGCGCGCCGGGCAGCTGATCACGTCGCGCGAGATCGGCGTGCTGGCAGCGATCGGCGTCGCCGAGGTCCGCGTCTGCCGCCGCCCGCGGGTCGCGATCCTGTCGACCGGCGACGAGATCGTCGCCCCCGGTTCGCCGCTGCCGCTGGGCTCGATCTACGACTCGAACGCGGCGATCATCGGCGCCGCGATCGCCGAACTCGGCGGCGAGCCGGTGCAGCTCGGCGTCATCCCCGACGACGAGGCGCGGCTCGCGCAAGCGCTGGACGCCGCGCTGCAATACGACGCGGTGCTGCTCTCGGGCGGCACCTCGAAGGGCGCGGGCGACCTCTCGTACCGCGTCGCGAGCCGGCTCGGCGACCCGGGCATCGTCGCCCACGGCGTCGCGCTCAAGCCCGGCAAGCCGATCTGCCTGGCGGTCAGCAACGGCAAGCCGGTCGTCATCCTGCCCGGCTTCCCGACCTCGGCGATCTTCACCTTCCACGAGTTCGTCGCGCCGGTGATCCGCGCCTTTGCCGGGCTGCCGCCGGAGCGCCGGCAGACGGTTGCGGCCAGGCTGCCGATGCGCGTGAACTCCGAGCGCGGGCGCACCGAGTACCTGCTCGTCAGCCTGATCGAAGGCGACGGCGCGATGAGCGCCTACCCGATGGGCAAGGGCTCGGGGTCGGTGACGACCTTCAGCGGCGCCGACGGCTTCATCACGATCGACCAGCACACCGAGATCCTCGACGCGGGAAGCGAGGTGCAGGTGCAATTGCTCGCACAACGCCTGGAACCGGCCGACCTCGTGATCATCGGCAGCCACTGCGTCGGGCTCGATGCGCTCGTCGGGCGCCTGATCCGCCAGGGCGTGCGCCCCAAGGTCATCTACGTCGGCAGCATGGGCGGGTTGAAGGCCGCGCAGCGCGGCGAATGCGACATCGCGAGCGTGCACCTGATGGACCCGGCGAGCGGCGCGTACAACCGGCCGCTGCTCACCGACGGCCTCACGCTCGTGCCCGGCTACCGGCGCCTGCAGGGCATCGTGTTTCGCGAGGCCGACGCGCGCTTTGCCGGCAAGAGTGCCGCGCAGGCCGTGGCCGCCGCGCTCGCCGACCCGGGCTGCGCGATGGTCAACCGCAACCCCGGCAGCGGCACCCGCATCCTGATCGACAAGCTGCTCGGAGCGAACCGGCCGCCCGGCTACGGCGTGCAGACCAAGTCGCACAACGCGGTCGCCGCGGCGGTGCGCCAGGGCCGCGCCGACTGGGGTCTGGCGATCGACACCGTCGCGCGTCAGTACGGCCTCGGATTCATCCCGGTCCAGGACGAGCAATACGACTTCATCGTGCCCGAGGTGCGCCTGGCGCGGCCGGCGGTGCAGGCGTTTCGCGCCCTGCTCGCCGAACCCGAGGTGCGGGCGCAACTCGGCGCGCTGGGCTTTCGGCTGTAGGTCCGGCAGTCGGGGCCGCTCGGGTCCGAAAGGCGAACGCCCCCAGGCGATGGCCGGCCTCGTCGAGGCAGCGCTCGGCGATGAAGGTGGCCACGGCGGTCGGCGACACGTCGCAGGTCTGACCAGACCTGCAAGCCGGGCTGCGCCACCGAGCCTGATTGCAGGACGGGCGCCGGGGCGTCAGGCCGCAATGGCCAGATCGCCGGCGTGACGGCGCCGAGGCGCTGGCGCAGCAGCCGAGGACGCCTGCTCGCACGCGGCAGACACAAAGCTGTCACGCCTCATCCACATCATCGAGTCCAACCCAGGCGTCAGTTCGGCCCCTGGGAGTACCGCGCGCGGGATTGCACCGCGTCTCATTGATTCGGAGGAACCACCATGACCAGATTGATGCCCATCGCGGCGGCAGCGGCAGCGCTGTTCGCACCAGCGACCTACGCTGCAAGCACCAACTTCAGCAACTTCACCCCCATGACCCAGTCGGTGGCGGCCGGCAGCCTGCCCGAACACGCGCCCTTCGCGTTCGGCAATGGCGCCTGGACGCAGGTTTCGATCGCCGATCGCACGACGCAGCTGGCGGCCGGCCAGTTCAACAGCGGCAACTGGGACATGATCGATACCAACCGCACCGGCCCCGATGCGGGCCGCTACCTGTTCACCGTCTTCGAGACCAGCCAGGCCGGGGTGCAGCGTACCGACCTGAAGACCGGCACCACGATCACCCAGTGGGCCAGTCCGGCCGCCGCGCCGGCCCCCAACAGCCATGTGTCATTCGATGCGTCGCGCTGGACGCCATTCGGCACCTACCTGACGGCCGAGGAGTCCTGGGGCGCGCAGCCGCGGCCCTATGGACGCCTGTTCGAGCTGAGGAATCCGATCAGCGCACCGGCATCCGGCACCGACTTCATCCACCGCAACGTGATCCCGCGCGTCTCGCACGAGGGCCTGGCCTTCGACAAGAACAACAACATGTACTTCATCGACGAGCTCAACGGCGGCTCGATCTACCGGTACAACTCGGCCACGCCGAACGCCGGAGCCACCTACTTCAACGGCGGCACGAGTTCGGTGCTGCGGGTCGGCGACGGCAACACCGCCAATGCCACCGGCGCTTTCAGCTGGGTGAACTTCACCGATGCGGCCGGCGTCGGGCTGGCGGGCGCGGTCACCATTGACGACCCGAACGGCATCATCTCGGTCGACGGACGCGCGACCACCGATCTGGCGGCGTTCAAGGGCACGGACTATCAGCGCCCCGAGGACCTGGAGATCCAGACGCTGGCCAATGGCGACGAAGTCCTGTATGTCGCCACCACGACCACCAACGAGGTGTACTCGATCAACCTGGCCACCAACGAGATCCAGACCTTTGTCAGCCGCGCCACCATCGACGCCGCCACCGGCCTGGCGGTGGGCAGCGCGCTGACCAGCCCCGACAACCTGGCCATCGACGCCGACGGCAACATGTACATCGTCGAGGATCAGCCCGGGGGTTCGGCCGACATCTGGTTCGCGACGGATGCCGACCGCGATGGCGTGGCCGAGTCGATCGCGCGCTGGGGCACTCTGTCCACCGAGGGCGCAGAGCCGACCGGACTGTTCTTCTCGCTGACCGACAAGAACGTGGCCTACATCAACGTGCAGCATCCCACGAGCGGGGTGGACCGCATGATCCAGATCAGCGCGGTACCGGAGCCCGAGACCTATGCGCTGATGATCGCCGGGCTGGGTGCGGTCGCCTTCGTCGCGCGGCGTCGCAAGATCGGTTGATCGCAACTCGCCGCCTGGCCGGATTGCGGCCCGGCGGCGTGCGCCCGCCGACCAACGCGCCGGTACCCGGCGCTCTCGATCGCGCCGGCTCCATCGACGCGCGACAGAGGCAAGCCAGAAGCCGAAGGCCCGCTGGCCGCCTGCCGGACCCCCTAGGTCAGACAGAAGCGCGAAGGGCTGTACTCGATCTCGATGCCAAGCGCCGCTGCGCCAAGCCTTGCGCGGCCTGCTGCCCTGCTCATCCAAGTGCGATGGACGCCATGGCACTGGCGCGCGCCCAAGTCGTGGCCACAAGAGGCGGCCTGCGTGGGCTGCGGCGAAGAAGCTCGCGCCGGTATCGAGAGGATCGAGGTTAGGCGTTGAATGGTGGTGGCCTGGGGCGGAATCGAACCACCGACACGCGGATTTTCAGTCCGCTGCTCTACCAACTGAGCTACCAGGCCGAAGCGAGCGATTATAGCGATGGGCCTTGCCGTGCCTCGCTGGCCGACCGGCTTTGGCTTCGCTTCGCGCGGCGACCCGGTTCAACCGCGCTTGTTGCGCGTGAGGTCGACGCCGAGTTGCTTGAGCTTGCGGTAGAGGTGCGTGCGCTCGAGGCCGGTCTTCTCGGCGACGCGGGTCATGCTGCCGTTCTCGCGCGCGAGGTGAAATTCGAAGTAGCTCTTCTCGAACGCGTCGCGCGCTTCGCGCAACGGCCGATCGAGCGCGAAGCTCTGCTCGGGCAGCGGCCCGAGCGCAAGCGGCGCGAAGCTCGGGCCCGCGATGGCGCTGCCGATGCCGCCCGCGTCGAGGGCCTCGAGCCGGACCGCGTTGCGCGCATCGGGCGGGCGCGGCGCGGGCTTGGCGAGCCCCTGCTCGACGGCACGCAGCAGCTTTTGCAGCGTGATCGGCTTCTCGAGGAATGCCATCGCGCCGAACTTCGTCGCTTCCACCGCAGTGTCGATCGTGCCGTGGCCCGACATCATGATGACGGGCATCGTCAGCAGGG
>CAZVNC010000044.1:0-10236 GCA_964628305.1 uncultured Ideonella sp. | reverse complement strand
ATCAACCCGGCAAGTTCACCGCGTTCTGCTCCTACGAGTGGACCTCGATGCCGGACAACCGCAACAAGCACCGCAACGTCTTCTTCCGCGACTGCGCCAAGGTGCCGGACTATCCATTCAGCTCGCTCGAGTCCACGCGCCCGACGGACCTGTGGAGCTGGATGGACGCGCAGCGCAAGGCGGGCAACGAGTTGCTCGCGATCTCGCACAATGCCAACGTCAGCGACGGCTGGATGTTCCCGGTCGAAATCGACAACACGACCGGGCGGCCGATCGACGCCGCCTGGGCCGCCGCACGCGACCGCAACGAGCGCCTCACCGAAATCAAGCAGGGCAAGGGCCAGTCGGAAACGCACCCCTTGCTGTCTCCCAACGACGAGTTTGCCAACTACGAGCTGTTCCAGGCCATCCTCGGCCTGCCGGCCGACGTCGGCCGCATCGACCGCATCACGGGCAGTTTCGTGCGCCAGGCGCTGAAGGACGGCCTCACGATGCAGGACACGCGCGGCTACAACCCCTACAAGCAGGGCATGGCCGGCGGCTCCGACTCGCACAACACCGCGAGCCCGTACCGGCAGGACAACTTCTTCGGCCTGCATGCCGATGCCGACGGCTCGGTCGAGCGGCGCTTTGCCGGCGTGCTGATCGGCGGCACGATGGACGTGCGGCTCGAGAACCCCGGCGGGCTGACGGGAGTGTGGGCCGAGGAGAACACGCGCGCGTCGCTGTGGGACGCGATGTATCGCAAGGAGACCTTCGGCGTCAGCGGCCCGCGCATCAAGGTGCGCCTGTTCGGCGGCTGGGGGTACGGCAACGACATCGTCAAGGCCGGCGACTGGGTCAAGCAGGCCTACGCGGGCGGCGTGCCGATGGGCGGGGACCTGCCGCCGCTGCCTGCGGGCGGCAAGGGCACGGCGCCGAAGTTCGTCGTCTGGGCGGTGAAGGACCCGACTTCGGGCAATCTCGACCGCATCCAGGTCGTCAAGGGCTGGACGCAGAACGGCCAGAGCTTCGAGAAGGTCTTCGACGTCGCGTGGGCCGGCGACCGCAAGGCCGACAAGTGGTCGGGCCGCGTGCCGGCGATCCAGAACACGGTGGACCTCGAAAAGGCCACCTACACCAACAGCGTGGGCTCGGCCGAGCTAAAGACCTTGTGGACGGACCCCGAGTTCGACGAGAGACAGCACGCCTTCTACTACGCCCGCGTGCTGGAGATTCCCACGCCACGCTGGACGCTCATCCAGGCCGTGAAGGCCGGCCTGCCGCCGCCCGACGTCGTGCCGCTCACCGGGCAGGAGCGCGCCTGGACCACGCCGGTCTGGTACACGCCGTCGGCGGAGGCTCGCAAGGCCGCTGCGGCGGGGACGACCGTCGCCGACCTCAAGACCAAGGGCGTCAATGCGTTGAACGACGCGCAGTTGAAGGCCCTCATCGTCGGCAAGGCGATCTGGATGCGCAACAACGTGACCGGCGAGCAGTTCTTCCAGCCGTTCACGGCCGAAGGCCAGACGACCGTGTTGCGCGTCGGCGCGGGTGCCGTCTTCCCGAGCGCCTTCGGCAACGTCGAGCGTGACGGCTATCAAGGCACGACCACTGCCTACAAGATCGAGGGCGGCAAGCTCGTCATCCCCGTCTCGCAGGATCCGTACTCGTTCACGTTCTACAAGGTCGGCGACACCTACTACGCCGCGCGCAGCAACGAGTTCGGCTTTGCCAACTACGAGGTCGTTCCGGCACCGCAGATCGCCGCCAACCCGCTGGCGGCGCTGTCCAACCAGTTCTCGCTCGAGCTCAAGCTGACCGAAGAGCAGAAGAAGCAGATCGTTCCGATCCTGCAGCAGGAGATCAAGCAGCTCGGCGAACTGAAGAAGGACATCAAGCTGACCGGCTTGCAGAAGGTGGAGGCCTTGCGCAAGACGGGCGTCTCCTTCGACGAGAAGATCTCGCCGCTGCTCAACCCGGACCAGCAGCAGAAGTTCCAGGAACTGCGCGAGCAGTTGCGGCGCCGCTTGCTCGAGGATGCGGCCAGCCAGGGAGTGCAGAAGGCGAAGGTGGCCGTGGAAGCATGGTTCGCCAACACGAAGAAGTAGCGGTGCAGGCTGGACGGCGAAGCACCGGCCCTGACGCGACACCGCAGCGGCGGGCGATCCGGACCTGGCTTGCTGCGGCGCTGCTGGGCGCGAGCGCCGCGGCAGCGGCGTGCCCCATCTGCCTGGGTGCGGGCCAGCACACGGTGGCGCAGGAGCTGGCCGCTGCCCAGCAGGCGGTGCTGGCGATCCCGACTGCCGAAGCGGGGCGCTTTCGCGTCGTCGAGGTCATCCGCGGCGAGCGGCCTTCGGCCCGCGCGATCGAGGCCGGATACCCCCGCTTTGCACCCGCGCTGCCCGCCCCGGTGTCCAAGGGCGAGGCACTGCTGATCGCGCGCGAAGACCCGCTACTCGGCTGGGTCGTGCTCGGTTCGATCGGCATCGATCAGGCGTCCTGGCTGCGCAAGCTCGCGGTGGGAAAGCACAGCGAAGAGATCAGCACGCAGGAGTGGCGCGATCGCGTCGCCCTGGTCGTGCCGAGACTTCAGAGTCGCCAGCCCCTGGTGGCCAAAATCGCTTATGGCGACCTCGCCGCCGCTCCCTACGCGGCACTCCGAACGGCCAAGCCGCACCTCGACGCTGGCGCCGTCCGCGCGTGGCTGGCCGACCCGACACTGGCCTCGCATCAGCGGCTCCACCTGCTGCTGCTGGGGGTTGCCGGCTACGCGCAGGACGCCGCCGCCCTCGAGCAACGCCTGGGCGCGGCACGGCAATCGGGCGATGCGACGAACCTGGCGTCGATGCTGACCGCGGACCTGGAACTGCGCGGCCCGACACGAATGGCATGGGTCGAAGAGAACTATCTGCGCGACCGCGCGCGCTCGGCGCCGGAAGTCGAGGCGGCACTGCTCGCGCTCTCGGTGCAGGGCCATGCGAACGGCGTCATCCCGCGCGAACGCGTGATCCAGTCGTACCGGGTTTACATGAAGGCGCATCCGGACAGCGCCGGCAACGTTGCGCCGGACCTTGCCGCCTGGCAGTATTGGGACGCGGTGTCCGAGTACCAGGCGCTGATGAAGTCGGGCGTGCGCCAGCAATACCCCTCGATGGTGGCGATGCAGTCCTACCTTCTGCAGAGTGCCGACGCCAGGGCGTCGGGCTCATCGGCGCAAGCCTCGCGTTCCTCGGGGCCTGCGCCGGCGGCTCTGCGCTCTCCATGACCCGTCTGCTGCGCGAGCCGCTGGTTCACTTCCTGGCGATCGGCGCGGTGTTGTTCGGCCTCTACGGCCTGGCACCGCCCGGGCACCCGACGGCGGTCCTGCCTTCGAAGGAGGTCCGGCTCTCGCAGGGCGAGATCGTGCAGCTCACCCAGCTGTTCCAGTCGCAGTGGCGCCGCCTGCCGACGCCGCAGGAACTGCAGCGCCTGGTCGAGGCCAAGGTCGAGCAGGAGATCCTCTACCGCGAGGCGCTGGCGATGGGCCTGGACAAGGACGACGAGATCGTCAAGCGCCGCATGGCGCAGAAGATGCAGTTCCTGGCCGAGGACGTGGCCGCGGCGCGTGAGCCGACGACGGCCGAACTCAAGGCTTGGTTCGACAGCAACAGCGCCAAGTTCGCCCAGCCGCCGCTCCTGAGCTTTAGGCACCTGTATTTCTCGCCCGACCGGCGCGGCGCGCGCGCGCGCGACGATGCGCAGCAGGCGCTGGACAAACTCGCCGGCCAGCCGGTCGACGCGAAGGCCGCGGCGGCGCTCGCCGATCCGTTCATGTTCCAGGAGTACTACCGCGAACGCGCCCCCGAGTTCCTGGGCAAGGAGTTCGGACCGCAGTTCGCGCTGGCGGTGGTCGGGTTGACACCCGGCTCATGGCAGGGGCCCATCGAGTCGGGCTACGGCTGGCATCTGGTGTTCGTCGACACCATGGTTGCCGGCCGTGTGCCGGCCCTCGAGGAGATCGAGGCCGATGTTCGGGCTGCATGGCTGCGCGAGCAGAAGGCCCTGGCCTGGGCGAAGGCGTACAAGACGATGCGCGCCGGCTACACGGTGCTGCTGCCCGGGCCGCCCGAGGGGTCGGCGGCCGGTTCACCCAAGCCAGCGGCGCCGCTGGCGAATGTTCCGGCCCCGGCGGACGCGGCGTCGAAGTGATGGCCCTGTGCCTGTGCATGCGTCGGATTGCCGCCTGCGCGTTGGCGCTGCTGCTCGCGCTGCTCGGCGCGATGCCGGCGGCGCAGGCCCACGAATCCCGGCCGGCGTATCTGGAAGTCAAGGAGACGGCCCCCGGCCAGTACACGCTGCTGTGGCGCACCCCGGTGCTGGCCGGCAAGCGCCTGCCGCTCTTGCTGAGCCTGCCCGAAGGCGTGAAGGACATCAAACCGCCCGACATCCAGGAGCTCAACGACTCGCTCATCGAGCGCCGCTGGATAGCCGCCGGACCGCAAGGGCTGGCCGGCCAACGCATCGAGATCAAGGGCCTGCAGTTCACGATCACCGACGCCCTGGTGCGCTTCGAGTTTCTCGATGGCCGCACAGTGCAGACCATCGTGCGGCCGTCGCAGCCGTGGGTCGAGGTCGCTGCCACGCAGACGCGCTGGCAGGTGATGGGCACCTACGTCGTCGAGGGCATCCGGCACATCCTGTTTGGCGCCGATCACCTGCTGTTCGTGCTCGGCCTGCTGCTGATCGTCGCCGACCGCTGGATGCTGGTGAAGACGGTCACCGCCTTCACCGTGGCCCACAGCATCACGCTGGCGCTGGCCACGCTCGGTGTCGCGAACATGCCGGCGCTGCCGCTGAACGCGCTCATCGCCCTGAGCATCCTCTTTCTCGGCCCCGAGATCGTGCGAGTGTGGCGCGGCCAGACCAGCTTCACGATCCGCCACCCCTGGGTCGTGGCGTTCGCGTTCGGGCTGTTGCACGGCTTCGGCTTCGCCAGCGCGATGACGAGCGCCGGCCTGCCGCACCACGACCTGCCGCTGGCGCTGCTGTCCTTCAACATCGGCGTCGAGCTGGGCCAGCTGGCATTCGTCGCGCTGGTGCTGGCGCTGGAACGATCCTTCCGTGTACTGCAGTTGAACTGGCCGCGCTGGGTGCAGGCGCTGCCGGGCTATGTAGTCGGCTCGCTCGGCGCGTTCTGGACGATCCAGCGCATCGCGCCCTTGATCGCGGCATGGCGATGACGCCGCGATTTCGACTTCGATCGGCGCAGGCGCTGGCGCTGCTGGCGCTTTGCTGGGCCCAGGCCGCGCTCGCCCATGTCCAGCAGGCGCAGGCCGCCGGGCTGCTGACGGGCTTGCTGCATCCGGTCTCGGGCCTGGACCATGTGCTCGCGATGGTCGCCGTCGGTCTGTGGGGCGCACAACTGGGCTTGCCGGCGATCTGGGTTCTGCCGATCGCGTTTCCGCTCGTCATGGCACTGGGCGGGATGCTCGGGTTTCTGGGCCTGCCGATCCCGGGGATCGAAGTCGGCATCGCCGCATCGGCGATCGTGCTGGGCACCGCGGTCGCCTTCGAGCTGCGCCCGCCGCTCGTCATCTCGGCGCTGGTGGTCGGATGCTTCGCGATCTTCCACGGCCACGCGCACGGCACCGAGTTGCCCCCAGGTCAGAGCGCGCTGCTCTACAGCCTGGGCTTCGTGATCGCGACCGGCGGCCTGCATGCGCTGGGCATAGGCATCGGCACGGTGCACCGCCGACCCTGGGGACGGCAGTTGCTGCGCGCCGCGGGCGCGGCGGTCGCGGCGGGGGGCGCGTTCTTCATGATCCGGGCGCTTGCATGATGGGTCGCCGCGTGTCATGCCTGACTGCACGCGGTCTCGTCGCGCTGGCGATCGCGCTGAGCTGTGGGCCGGCCCGGGCGCACCTCGAGGCGACCGGCATGGGCCCGGTCTACGACGGCATGCTGCACTTCCTCACCAGCCCCGAGGATCTGGTGCCTGCCGTGGCGTTGGCCCTGCTGGCCGGGCTGCGTGGCGCAGATCACGCCCGGCGGACGATATTCATGCTGCCGGCGGCATGGCTGCTCGGCGGCATGGCTGGTTTGAGCGCGGCCAGCAACAGCGCCGGAGCGCTGGCCGCCGCGTTCTGGCTGGTGCTGCTGGGGGGGCTGGTCGTGGCCGATGCGCGGCTCTCGCTGCGCTCGATGACGCTGCTCGCTGCGGCTCTCGGCCTGGTGCATGGCACCCTCAACGGCACCGGCATGGGCCGGTCCGCAGCGGCGGTCGTGGCGTTGCTCGGTCTGACGGCCACGGTCTTCGTCGTGGTGGTCCTGGTCGCCGCCCTCTGCGTCGCCTTGCGCTCGCCCTGGGCACGAGTCGCCGTGCGTGTCGGCGGCAGCTGGATTGCAGCAAGCGGCCTGCTGCTGCTGGGCTGGACGCTTCGCGGGGCTTGAGCGCCGTGAAGCGGACCTGGACCAAGGTCCAGTTGGAAAGGTGGTTTGCGCTTGATACCGTGCGGCCATGAAGAATGCTGACGCAGCGCTGCTGGCCGTGTTGGACGACGATGCGAACCTGCGCCATCGCCATCGCCATCGCCATTGCGGCGCCAGCCCGTGCATGGACCAGGGATCGGCGCCGTGAGAGGTTTGCTTGCTCTGGCCGCTGTCGGCGAAGCGGCGACTGGCGTTGCGTTGCTAGTCGTGCCCGCGCTGGTGGGACAACTGCTGCTCGGCTCCGAACTGACGGGCAGTGCCGCAGTCGTAGCGCGCGTGGCCGGCATCGCGCTGATCGGACTTGGCGTTGCCTGCTGGCCGGGCCCGCCGCTGCTCGGGATGCTGACCTACAGCGCAGGCGTTGCGCTGGTCCTGGCCTACGTCGGATGGGCTGGCGGCTCGGGCGGCGTGCTGCTGTGGCCGGCGGTCGCGTTGCATGTGGTGCTGGCGGCGTTCCTGGGCCTTGCCTTGCTCCGCGGAGGCGCATCACGAACCTAGATGTGTGGCCGCAAGCCACCCCATCCTGAACTGCACGGAGGAACGATCATGACGCTCAGAACCAGAATCACCACCACGCTGATCGTGACCGCGGCGCTGCTTTCGGCCTGCGTCTCACAAGGCACCTACAACCAGGAGGTGCAGAAGGCCAGCACCTATCAGCAACTCGACGCGCAGTTGAAGGGCGAGGTCGCCGCCGACCAGGCGCAGATCACGCAGTTGCAGAACGTCGTGCGCGTGACGCTGGCCAACGGCATTCTGTTCCCCGAAGGCGGCTGGGAACTCAACGACGCCGGGAAGGCGACCGTTGCGAAACTGGCACCAGTGCTGAAGACGCTGACCGGGCAGAAGATCGACATCAAGGGCTTCACCGACAACGTGCCGATCGGTCCCGAGTTGCGAGCGCGCTTCCCGAGCAACGTCGAGTTGTCCAAGGCGCGTGCGCAATCCGTGGCCGACGTGCTGATTGCCCAGGGCGTCCCCGCCGCGATGATCAGTGTCAGCGGCCTTGGCGATGCCCAGCCCGTGGCGCCGAACGACACGCCTCAGGGCCGCGCGAAGAACCGCCGCGTGGTCATGGACATCGTCGAGATCAAGTAGCCCAACCTCCCTGACCGAGAGGAACTCGTGATGAAGTCGCATACCTTGAAGATCGCCGCTGGCGCTGCCGCGTTCGCACTGGCCAGCATCGCCGTGGCCGACTTCCCGCTGATGAACATGGTCGCCGACAAGGTGATCCAGAAGTACCAGTCGGCGAGTTGCGAGCAACTGTGGGCGCAGAAGGCGCAACCGAAGAGCGAGCAGGAGCAGCGCCTGATCGGCCTGCTCAAGAGCGACCCGCAGTTGCGCACCGCGTTCATGAACAAGGTGGCCGGGCCGATCGCCAACAAGATGTTCGACTGCGGGATGATCCCTTGAAGCCGAACCTGCTGCACCATGCGCTGGCGCTGCTGCTGGCCGGCGCGCTTGCCGCGCCGGCCGCAGCGCAGACGGCGGCCGCGGCCCCGAAGGCGCACGCCATGGCGAAGAAGAAGGCGGCCAAGGCGGCGCCGTCCGCGCCGGTCCTCGAGCCGCGCGCGCTCGAGCTGATGCAGGCGATGAGCCAGCGTCTGGCCGCGGCGCAGCGCCTGCAGTTCACGGCGATCGCTTCGTACGAGTACCCGAGCCGCCTCGGGCCGCCGATCGTCTACACGATGCGCTATGACGTGGCGTTTCAGCGGCCCGACCAGCTGAAGGTCGTCGTGCCGGGCGACGGACCAGCGTTCGAATTCACGGTCGGCGGCGGCGAGATGGTCGCCTTCGCGCCGGCCGAGAACCTGGTCGCGGTGACCGATGCGCCGCCGGCGATCGAGGGCGCGTTGAAGAAGGCCTTCGACACCGCGGCGATCTACTTCCCTTTCACCGACATGCTGCTGCCCGACCC
Source organism: uncultured Ideonella sp. (assembly GCA_964628305.1). Taxonomy (GTDB): domain Bacteria; phylum Pseudomonadota; class Gammaproteobacteria; order Burkholderiales; family Burkholderiaceae_C; genus CAIKUF01. The sequence goes on along the minus strand of CAZVNC010000044.1, from coordinate 1,865 downwards.
GTATGCCGCGATCTCGCCGGGTGCGATCCTGGCCTTCGTCGTCGGGCCCTCGGCCGTCGTCGGCGGCGTGAAGACCGACATGGTGGTCTGGGCCAACGAGGACGTGTTCCTGCAGTTGTGGATCGGCGCCGACGACCACCTGCCGCGGCGCATCCGTGCCCAGTTCAGCGCTGACCCGCGCGGCCTGCGCCATGACCTCGAGCTCGCCAACTGGCAACTCGACGCTACGCTGCCGCCCGAGACCTTCAGCACGGCGAAAGCGAAGGCCGGCCAGCCGATGGCCTTTGCAGCGCCGGGGCGAAAGCTGCCGCTCGGTGTCAAGCCGGTGGCGATCGCGCCCAGCGCGAAGCCGGCGAACAAACCCCAATGAGGCCGACATGAGAACGACGACATCGGCGACGCTGATCGCTGCCGCGCTGGGCAGTGGATTGACGTGCTGGGCGCCCGACGCCGCCGCCTGGGCCTCGGCCAACCGCTTCGGCGGCGCCACGCAGCACAGCTTCGGCGACACCGCGCACGAGAACCGCTGGGGCGGCAGCTCGCAGCACGTCGCAGGCGTTGGCACCGAACACACAAACGCCTACGGCGGCGACACCGCGCATTCGGCCTACGGCGGGACCGAGCACACCAATGCCTACGGCACAACCACTGTCGGCAAGGCCGGCTACGGCGCGGTGACGACGACGCCCGGCGGCACGAGCTACTACCACCCGCCGGCCTATCCCGCCTACCCTGCGTATCCGGCGTATCACCCGCCGGTCGCGGTGCCGTACTACTCGAGCGGCTGCTACGGCTGCGCGGCAGCGGCCGGCGCGGTGGTCGGCGTCGCCGCCGGCGCGGCGATCGCCTCGTCGGCCAACGCGGCGGCGGCGTCCAACGCCTATGCCGCCGGTGTCGCCACCGGCAGCGCGAACAGTACGGCCGCCTACCAGTCGGGCTACGCCGCCGGCGCCAGCGGCGGCGCCGCGCCGCCGCCCGGCACGACGCGCACGACGACGACGGTCACGACCAGCGCCGGCCCGGCCAGCTACGTGATGGGCGCGAGCTACGCCGCGCTGCCGGCCGGATCGATGTCGGTGGTGAAGAACGGCCAGACCTACTACCTGAACGGCAACACCTGGTTCCTGCCGGCCTTCGGCGCGAACGGAGTGCACTACACGGTGGTCGCGGCGCCGTGAAAGCGCATGCCGGCGGCGTGCTCGTGGGGCACGCCCATCAGCGTCTTTCCGAAGGGTTGCGCGGCTGGCTGCAGGCGTCGTTCGACGGGGTGTACATGGTGGCGGATCGCAACTCGCTGATCGAGGGCGCGCACCGGCTGCAGCCGGTGCTGGTGGTCGTCGACCTGGCGCTCGCCGAAGGCGACGTCGCCGCGCTGCTGGCCGAACTGCAGCGCGAAGCGCCGCACAGCCCCGCGCTGCTGCTGAGCGACTACGACGACGCGCGCGTCGACGACGCGGCACTCGCCGCGGGCGCGGCGGGCGTGGTGCACAAGGCCTCGCTCGCGGCCGATCTGTCGGCGGCCGTCGAAGCAGTGCTTGCGGGGCGGCGGTTCACCTCGCCGCCCGGCCCACACTGACGACGCGTCGAGTGCAGCCATGCGCGAAGCCGACGCCAGGAGCCTGAAGCGGCGCGCACGTGCAGGCGCTGACCGTGGCCGGCGTGCCGATCTTTGCGTTCTGCGCGCTGGCCCGCGTGCCGGCACGCACCGACAGGGCGGGATATTCTTCCCGAGCCCGGTTGCAGCCGGCGCGCAGACAGGCGATCAATGGGGCCCGCAGGGTATCGGGCAAATCTAGGCAATGCGGCCCATCGGCCGCAGGAGGTTGAAATGATCAAGAAGCATGGGTTCGGATGGATGCTGGCCG
>CAZVNC010000043.1:9143-10350 GCA_964628305.1 uncultured Ideonella sp. | reverse complement strand
CGACGACGCGCTTCGAGTGCGGCCTGCGCCTGCACCACGTGACGTCGATCCACTGCGAATCGAGCGGCGTGCGCCTGGGCTGCGAGATCGTGCGCCTCGGCCAGGACGCCGAGCGCACACTGCAACGCTACATCGACCAGACGCAAAAGCGGCGAAGGGTGATGAAGCTGGATTGAACCAGCCATGGCCTGCAAGCGCTGCGCCCGCTCCTACCCGCGCCATTGACGATCGCGCTCGCATCGTCTGTGTGTAGCCGGACAGACGCTTTGCCGACGATGTTGCCGTGTGTACCGGCTGCCTTGCAGTCTTGACAGCGCCCTGTTGTCGCCAGCAGGTTGTCTCGGCCTTGGAGCCCGTCGCCTCGCGCGGCGCCCGGCGGCAAAGGACCGGATTCGAGGGCGGTACGGTCGCTGAAGTCGAGGCGTTGCTCGATATCGACGGCAACGGCGGCTGATCTGCCGAGCGGCCGAGCTCGCGCGCGACCATTCCGCTGTGCGCGGCTGATCGGTTGGAGTGCCGCCGGTTCGTCAGGTGGACGTCGCATCGGTAGTGGCGCAAGTTCGAGCTTCCTTGCGCACGGGATGTTTCAACGCGGATCGCGAATCTGAGCACAATGGGCACGCGCGCACCCCATTCGGCTTGGAGGTCACGATGCTGGATTACCTGCTCGAAGTCCTGAGCAAGGCTGTTGATGTGCTTGGACGGCGCATCGGGAACAGGGCCGTGCAGGACGGCTTCGACCATCACGCACTCGGGATCGACGTGGTCGTGGCGCTCGACGGCGTGACCGGCGCCAGCCTCGACCTGCGCAGCTACCAGCGCGAGCGACAGTTCGAACACAACGCCGCGGTTCGCTCCGGCCTCGCGGCGCTGCTCGATGGCCTGCAAGTGCTGCTCCAGCTTCAGCAGGACGCTCAAAGCGAACCGGGCGGCGCGATGCCCGGCCCTGGCTCACGCTATCGCACGCTGGCGGGGGAGTTGCAGGTCATCCGCAGCTTGATTGACGATCTCCGCTCCCGTGTCCACGACGAATCACCGCCGAGACAACAGCAACAGCAACAGCAACAGCAACAGCAACAGCAACAGCAGCAACAGCAACAGCAACAGCAACAGCAACAGCAACAGCAGCAACAGCAGCAACAGCAACAGCAACAGCAACAGCAGCAACAGCAGCAACAGCAGCAACAGCAGCAACAGCAGCAACAGC
>CAZVNC010000043.1:0-9043 GCA_964628305.1 uncultured Ideonella sp. | reverse complement strand
AGCAACAGCAGCAACAGCAGCAACAGCAGCAACAGCAGCAACAGCAGCAACAGCAGCAACAGCAACAGCAACAGCAACAGCAATCGTCATGGGTTCCTGCAACTGCAGCGGCTCCCGAGCGGCCACCGCTGAGGCACTGGGAGATCGAGGACGACGTGCCGCCGTCGGCGCGCGAAGAGCACGACTACCTACTGACTCGGCGCTATCGCGTCTGGTATGGCACCGACCGCAAGCCGGTGCAAAACTTCCGCGCCACGCCCTATTTCGGACGCGATTTCGACGACAACCTGCACCTTGGCAGCGTGGTGGTGCATGTGCCGCGCAGCCATGCCTTCGGCCAGATCGGCAGCTCGTGGCTGAAGCGCAAATTCAAGACCCTCGTGCTAGGCAAGGAAGACGATCGGTTGCGCATTGTCGAGGTCGAGTCACTCGGCGAATCGGACTTCCGCGACGCCATCGGCAAGGAGATCCGGCACTGGAAGCGGCGCACCGCGCTGGTCTTCGTACATGGCTACAACGTGTCCTTTGCTGACGCCGCCACGCGCGCGGCGCAGATCGGCTTCGATCTGCGAGTGGACGGCATCACCGCGATGTTCTCCTGGCCCTCGAAGGGCGACACCGTGCCCTATTGGGCCGACGAAGCGTCAGTGGAGCTCGCCGAGGACCATTTCGTGAAGTTCATCGGCCTGCTTGCCGAAGTCGAGGGGCTCGAAGAGGTCGACATCCTGGCACACAGCATGGGCAACCGGCTGCTGCTGCGCACGGTGCACAAGCTGCGCGACATGCGCCGGGCGGGCGCGCTGAAGGCGCCGATCGGCCACATCATCCTGGCGGCTGCCGACCTCACTGCCGCCAAGTTCAGGCAGTACGCCGAGGTCTACCGCGAGCTCGCGACGCGGCGCGTTACAAGCTACGCCTACGACGCCGACAAGGCCTTGATGGCATCGCGCAAGCTTCATGATCAGCCGCGTGTGGGACTCGAGCCGCCGTTGTTCGTGCATCCGCAGGTGGACACGATCTCGGTGTCCGAACTCGACCTCGATCTACTCGGCCATTCGTACATCGCATCGGCCGCGCCGCTGCTGTACGACCTGGTGCAACTGCTGCACGAGCACAAGGCGCCGCCGCGCACTCGGCTCGAACCCGCTACCGGCGGGACTGGCGCACATTGGGTGCTCGCCGCCTGATCGCCGGCGCCTCAGTCGACGCGCCCGGCGGTTGCACCAGTGGCGCGAGCGCCGGGCGCTTCGTGCTGGCGCGACTTGTGCAGCCCGAGCGGATTCAGCCGCACATGTCACTTACGTGCATCGCGCCCGCTCATCAACCGGGGAGAGATCGGCAAGCGTGCACCACAGGCGTATGGCACCAGCCGCGATCTCCACCGAAGAAGCGATCGGCGTCGCGTCACGCCTGAAGCCGGTCTTGCAGCGCAAGGCCCGACCGGCGGCGGCGGGTACTGCGTTCGTCAGGCGACGCACCGCTCGCACGGCCGCCACACCCGACGATCCCGGACACGGCGCTTGCACTGCGCATCCTCGACCTGAGCGTCGGCGGCTGCGCATTGCTGCTGCCGCAGGACGTGCCGATGCTCGAACCCGGCGTCCTCGTCAACCGCGTGCAGCTCGAACTCGACGCGACGACGCGCTTCGAGTGCGGCCTGCGCCTGCACCACGTGACGTCGATCCACTGCGAATCGAGCGGCGTGCGCCTGGGCTGCGAGATCGTGCGCCTCGGCCAGGACGCCCTGCGCACACTGCAGCGCTACATCGACCAGACGCAAAAGCGCAGGCGCGCGATGCGGCTCGAATAGTTCAAGGCGACGCTTGCCTGGCGGGAGAGCGCTTTGCCTGTCGGCAGGGCTCGTGGGCTCTCCATGTTCGACGCCTCGGCCGAAAATGCCGCTGCTGGCGTTCGAGCCGCCGAACCAAGCGCATCGATCCGCCGGCAACAATCGAGCTGCCGAGCTTCGAGCAGGCACGAGGCCCCGGCATCAGGTGACGAACGGCAGCATCGGCCCTGCAACCTTGCGCAAGGAGGCTCCAGAATGACAACCGACCCCGCGGCCACTGCGGATCGAGGCACGATCGCGAGGAAGATTTTGGATATCGCCGCCGAGACGGCCAGGGACCATGCGCTCCATGGAGAAAAAGGCACGGATCTGCGCGATGCGCCGAAGCACCTGCTGTGCGTGGACGTCGCGCGGGGCCTGGCACGCGCTTTCGGCAGCCTGCGCTATCACCTGCAAGCGGCGCCGGACGAGCCACCGCCGTCGAGCCGAAACGATGTCGCCGCCACCGCGGTCGACAAGGCGCTCGCGAGCTTCGACATCGTGCTGCTCGACGGCGACAGCGGCGCACCCCGCCACGTCGTCGAGATCGAGCACGGCACGAAGATCATTGACGACGTGCACCGCGCGATGCGCGCCGTCGCGCCCGAATCCGGCCGCGAGCACGGGCGGCACGCCTTCCTCGTCACGATCCTGCGGCGCTCGGAGGCACAAGCGGGGCGAATCGCCGAAAAACTCCTCGCCGAGATCGAAGACCCGAGCACCCGTCAGAACGCAGGTCTCGCGGCGAATGCGCCGCTGACGGTGACGCACAGCATGCAAAGGATCGGCGAATCGAGGAGCCACGGCAAGGACGGCACTGCCATCTATGCCGTGGTCTTCGGACTGTCCATCGGATGCGACGCCACCGGTGCATCGACAGGCGCGGTTGATTGAAGACGCTCCCGCGTCAGACCTGGATGTTCATGATGTCGCTGTAGGCCTGCACCAAACGGTTGCGCACCTGCAGCGTCGCCTGAAAGCCGAGCTGCGCTTTCTGCATCGCGATCATGTCTCTTCGAAGCTGACGGTTGGGTTGTCGAGCGGCACCTCGCGCTGCAGTCGCGCGGCCTCGTTCTGGCTTGCGCTGACCGCGCTGAGCGCACGCTGCAGCGCTACATCGACCAGACGCAAAAGCGCAGGCGGGCGATGCGGCTGTAGGAAACCTTGCGCGGTTGGTGGTTGCCATCGCGCTGGCGCTGCCGGAGGGTCGGGTCGATCACGCGATCGGCCGGCCGCTGCAGCGCTTGTGCTTCAGACGAAAACAAGCGCCACGCCGTGAACCTGGCTGGCGCCGATGACCAGTGCGCCGTCGACGGTCCTCTCGGTCGTGAAGCCGCCACGCCGCAGTACCTCGGCAGCAACCTCGCGATCGCGCACGCGCAGATGCAAGGCGCCGAGCATCGGACCATCGCGTCGCGGCAAGGCCAGCGCGCCCAGGCGCTGCTCCGAGGCGGCGCGATCCGAGAACGTCAGCGTGCAGTCTCCCGCGACCAGACGCCAACTCGCCCCGGCCTGGGTGGGCGGCGTGTCCAGCACGCGCCCATAGGCCTTCAGTGCCTCGCCCACGTCCTCGACCACCACCGAAACGCCTGCCACGCCGACGACGCCGAGCGCGTGCTGCCGATACTCCGGCCTCCAAACGAGTTCCGGCGTGAAGTGCTGACACAGGAAGGCCCTGCAGCCCGGCGTCTCGTTCACCGGCAACTGCACGACGCGAAAGCGTGCGTCGCTGCGCATCCCATCGACCTCGACCGGCCGCGAGAAGTCGACCGGCTCGTCGGCCATCACGCCCGCTGCCCGCAAACCCGCATGCGCGGCCCGCGCGTCACCGGTCGAGAAGGCGAGCGCCGCCGCCCCTTCGGCGTCAGCCAGGAACTTCGAGAAGTACGCCGTGACCGGGTGCGGCCTGCGCACCGCCAGCAGTTCGACGTAGTCGCTGCCGAACATGCTGCAGTGGTTGTGCGTTCCGATCGAGTGGAATCCGCGCGGCGTCAGTGTCAGACCGAGCCGGGCATACGTGGCCTGCGCGGCGTCCAGATCGCGAACCAGGATGACGGCATGGTCGAGGCCGGAAATGTTCGTTCTCATGCCGCTTCCTCCTGAGCTTCGCGGTCAGCCACGCATCACTTCTTGCTGGGCGTCCTTGCGCAGCGCCGGCAGCGCCAGGGTCAACAGCACGAACACGCCGGTGGCGAGCTTCAGGTCGGCCGGCTTCAGGCCGATCGCCAGCCCGAGCGATATCAACTGGTAGTAGATCACCGACCCCAGAACCGGCGCGGCAATCTGGCGCGCAATCGTCTCGCGCCCGATGATCGTCTCGCCGATGATCACCGCCGCCAGCCCAGTGATCAGGACGCCGAAACCCATCTGCACATCCGCGAAGCCCTGCAACTGCACGACCACGGCCCCGGCCAGCGCGGAGCAGCCGTTGGCCAGTGCAAGGCCGGTGATGATCCAGACCCATGGGTTGATGCGCAAGGACGGTGTCAGGGCCTGATTCACACCCACCGCCCGCAGGCTGAGGCCGGACTCCGTATTCAGGAACCAGTACATCCAGGCGCCGACGATGGCCACCAGCAGCGCGACCGCCACCAGTTGATAGACGACATTGGTGACCAGTTCGGCAGAGATGATCGACAGGATGCTGTCGTTGGACAGCAGCGCCACATTGGCCTTGCCGAGTATGCGCAGGTTGATGCTGAAAAGGATCGTCATCACCAGGATGCCCGACAGCAAGGTGTTGATGCGAAACCGGAGGTGGATGAACGCGGTGGCGGCCCCGGCGACCATGCCGCCGGCCACACCGGCCAGCGTCGCCAGCACCGGATGCACGCCGGCGATGAGCAGCACCGCGCACAGACATCCGCCGAGCGGAAAGCTTCCCTCGGAGGTCAGGTCGGGAAAGGAAAGCAACCGAAACGGAATCATCACGCCGAGCGCGATGAAGGAGTACAGCAGCCCCTGCACCAGCGTCACCGGCACCAGGTTCCAGAAGTGAAGGACGATGTCGCTCATGAGGCGAGCAGCATCTTGTCGTCGGCGATCTGGAAGCGCTTGACGAGCGACTCGACCGTCAACTCGCGCTTGTGCTCGCCGCCGACGTCGAGCCGAACGCGCCCGGTGTCCATCATGATGAGACGGTCGCCGAAGTGGATCGCCTGCTGCATGTTGTGCGTGATCATCAACGTAGTGAGGCGGCCCGCCTCGACGGCATGCACCGTGGCGCGCATCACCAGATCGGCCGTGCGCGGATCGAGCGCTGCGGTGTGCTCATCGAGCAGCAGGACGCGCGGCGGGTTGAGCACCGCCATGGCCAGCGCCAGCACCTGACGCTGGCCGCCCGACAGCAGTCCGACCCGCGAACCCAGGCGCTGCTCCAGACCGAGCCCGAAGCCCGCCAGCGTCTGCGCAAAGCGCTCCCGGCGCTGCGCGCTCAGGGCGCGCTTCAGGCCCCGGCCTTGATGGCGCATGTCCGCCAGCGCGAGGTTCTCCTCGATCGTCATCGTCGCCAGCGTGCCGCGCTGCGGATCCTGCATCACGCGCGAAATCAGCGCCGCCCGGACATGCTCGGGTTCCTGCGCCATCTCGCGCGCGTCGATCTGCACGCTGCCGGCGTCGAGCGGCAGTTGGCCCGAGATGACGTTCAACAGCGTCGACTTGCCAGCGCCGTTGGAGCCGATCACGACCGCGAACGTGCCTTCGCTCAGTTCGAGCGACACATCGTCGAGCGCAATGCGCTCGTCGTTCGTGCCCTTGTAGAACGTCTTCGAGACCTTGCTCAGACTGAGAGCCATCGCCTCAATCGATCACGGCGCCGGCCAGGGAGGCGGGTACGGTCACGTTCCACTGCGCCGCCTGCTTGCGGCTGATCAACGGCGTGTAGTCCGACGGCCCGGGCCGCCAGGGAGCGATGGTGCTCGGCTTCTCACCCCGCAGAATCCGGGCGGCGGCCCTGCCGGCGGCCGCCCCCATGCGCTCGTAGGACACCGCATAGGCGGCCAGGAAGCTGCCGTTCCTCACCGGCGTGTCGAGCGTATTGATCGCGGGCACGCCGATGCGCTGTGCCGTCGCGGCGATCACTGGCAGACTCGTCTGCAACAGATTCGACTGGATGATGAACAGCACATCGACCCGCCCCTTCAATGATTGAAGCCGCTGCGCGATGTCGTTGGTGCTGTCGATGCCGACTTCGACGATCTCGAGTCCTGCCTTCGTGGCGGCCGCGTGCAATTCGGTGAGATTGGTCTTGTCGTTGTCTTCGGCCGGATTGAACGGCACGCCGATGCGCTTCGCATTGGGAAGCAGCTGCTTCAGAAACGCGAGCGACGCAACGGAGTCCGGGAAGAGCGTCGCCCCGGTATGCGTCGCCGAACCGGCCTGCCACGACGGCACGATCTGCGCCACCACCGGATCGACGACCGACATGAAGACGATGGGAATGCTCTTGTCGGTGACGACGCGGATCGACGACTGCGCGATCGGCGTCGTCACGGCGACGATCAGGGCCGGCCGCTTCGACTGCGCGTTCGTCAGCAGTTGAGGAATCAAGGTGCGGTCGAAGTTGATGTGCTGGTCATCGAAGACCACGTCCCTGCCTTGCACGAACCCTTCGCGCGCCAACTCGGCCTTGAACCCATCGATTCCCGCCCGCAGCGCCGGATGCTCGCCGAAGTTGGCGATGGCAATGGTCCTGGGTTCCGCCACGGCGGCACCGAAGACCGCAAGGCAAAGCCATGGCAGGAAACGACGCAACACAGCAACCGATCTCATACCCATTTCATTGCTCTCTTTCGAAAGTGGAGACTGTTGAAGACGAAGACCGAAGGCGGGACGCGGAACTTTGGGTGAACTTCCGACATGCTACATGCCCCAGCCCATGAGCGTTTACATTGAAGCTCCGAACGAACGCGCACCCAGAGTCAAGTCATGTCCATGGACCCCGCCGACGCCAGCGCATCGAGCCTTGCCTGCTTCTCCGCGACGTATGCAGCCGCCCGCGCCAAACTGCGCGTGGCCGCCAGCGAGGCGGGTGCGGTCATCTCGACGCATGTTCACCCGCGCTTGACAGGTCCCGATGGCGGCGATCTGTCGGTGGACGTGGCCGCTTTCGGTCCTGCGAACGCCACGCGCTCACTGCTGGTACTGTCTGGCACGCACGGCACCGAGGGTCGGACCGGATCGGCGGCGCAACTCGCCCTCGTGCATAGCGGTGCCCTGGCCCGCCTGCCGGCTGACATGAGCGTGATCCTGGTCCACGCCATCAACCCCTACGGCTTTGCGCACGACACGCGCACCACAGAGAACAACGTCGATCTGAATCGCAACTTCATCGATTTCTCGGCACCGCTGCCGACCAACGCCGCCTATCGGGAATTGCACCCGTCGCTGTGTCCGGAGGAATGGACCGCGGCATCGCGCCAGTCGACCGATCAGGCCATCGACGCGTGGATAGCGCAGAACGGCCAGAAGGCCTGGCTCGACTCGATCATGAAGGGCCAGTACGACGATCCGACCGGGCTCAACTTCGGTGGCCTTGCGCCGGAATGGTCGAACCACACCCTGCGCGCCATCGTGCGCCAACACCTGCCCGCGGTGCGCCGACTCGGCTTCATCGACTGGCACAGCGGACTCGGCCAGATGGGCGAGCCCTTCTTCCTGTGCTTCAACGACCGCGGCGACGCCAACTGGCAGCGCGCCTGCGCCTGGTGGGGCCGCGAGCGCATCGAGAGCGCCGAGGGCTACGAAGGCGGCGAGCGCCCGCCTTACAACGGCTTGGTGTTCTACGGCGTGCAGAACATGATCGGCACCGCTCAGATGACCGGGGCGGTGATCGAGTTCGGCACCGCACCGATCAAGATCACGTTCGATCAGTTGCGCGTCGACCGCTGGCTGAAGTTCGGCCGCACGCCCGACGACCCGGCGACCCTGCAGCGCATGCGCCGAGAGGTCGCTGAGTGCTTCACGCCCGTGGACGCAGCCTGGCGCAGCCGCGTCGTCGAGCATGCGCGGGCAATCCAGTTGCAGGCGCTCGACGGTGTGGCGCAGTGGGACTGATTCGGACTCGGGGACGACAGGCGCCGGCGTCGCGCGACGCCCGCGTCGGGCTTCGCGCTACGCGTTGCAGGCCGAAGCGACTTCGGCGAGTCGCACAACGCGGGCTGGCTGGAGGCCGTGCATAGCTTGCCTCGCCAAGCGACCTCGGCCCTCACACCTGCATGTTCATGATGTCGCTGTACGCCTGCACCAGCCGGTTCCTGACCTGCAGCGTGGCCTGAAAGCCGAGCTGGGCCTTCTGCATTGCGATCATCGTCTCTTCGAGGCTGACGGTCGGGTTGTCGAGTTGCACCGCGCGCTGCAGCCGCGCGGCTTCGTTCTGGCTCGCGCTGACCGCGCCAAGCGCCTGCGTCAGCGCCTGCACGAAGCCGCCGCCCTGCACTGCCTTGCCGCCTGCGATCGGCTCGCCGCGCGTCGTCAGGCCGGCGCGGGCGACCGCCTGCGCGAAGTCGAAGGGCTTGAGGGTGACGTTCATGGTGGCATCTCCGTCGGGCTGTCAGCGTCGGATGCACGGCCGCGGCGGGCGCGGACGCGATCTTTCGCATGGCGTCATCGTAGGCGTGACACACGTCTCGCTGCGGGGTGAACTGACGCCCGTTTGACAGCTTGTTTGCTGCATCCGGCACCGGGGGCGTCGGAATAATCGACGTCATTCGGAACCTTTCGCGGGTCGCCCTGCGCGCAACTGTCCACTCCATGGAAACAGCCGTCGTTCGCCAGTCAGCCAGCCCTGCCCAACCCGCCGCCGACTTCGCGGCCCGCCTCGTCAACCTGCCGCTGCGCTCGAAGGCGTCGCTCGCGATCGGCCTTGCGGCACTCGCCGCGGTCGTCCTCTCGCTCACGCTGTGGACCAGCCAGGGCGACTACAAGGTGCTCTACGCGAACCTGTCGGACAAAGACGGCGGCGCGATCATCGCCCAGCTTGCGCAGATGAACGTGCCCTACCGCCACGCCGACGGTGGCGCGGCGATTCTGGTGCCGGCGTCACAGGTGCACGATGCGCGCCTGAAGCTCGCGTCCGTCGGCCTGCCCAAGGGCTCGGTCGTCGGCTACGAGCTGATGGACTCGGCGCGCTTCGGTCTGACGCAGTTCGGCGAGCGGCTCAACTTCCAGCGCGGCCTCGAAGGCGAGCTGACGCGATCCATCACCGCGCTGGCCGCG
>CAZVNC010000042.1:847-10518 GCA_964628305.1 uncultured Ideonella sp. | reverse complement strand
GCACGTCGGCGGCCTTCACGAGGGTGCCGGCGGTGTCGATCATGTCGTCCATGATCACGCAGTTGCGGCGTTCGATGTCGCCGATCACGTGCATCACCTCGGAGACGTTGGCCGCCGGACGCCGCTTGTCGATGATCGCGAGTTCGCAGCCGAGCTGCTTGGCGAGCGCCCGCGCGCGCACCACGCCGCCGACATCGGGCGAGACGACGACCAGATCCTGGTAGTTCTTGCTCTTCAGGTCCGACAGCAGCACCGGCGACGCGTAGATGTTGTCGACAGCAATGTTGAAGAAGCCCTGGATCTGGTCCGCGTGCAGGTCCATCGTCAGCAGCCGCTCGACGCCGACCGCCTCCAGCATGTTGGCGACCACTCGAGCGCTGATCGGCACCCGACGCGACCGTGGCCTGCGATCCTGGCGCGCATAGCCGAAATAGGGGATGACGGCCGTGATGCGGCGTGCCGACGCGCGCTTGAACGCGTCGACCATGATGCACAGCTCCATCAGGTTCTCGTTGGTCGGCGCGCAGGTCGGCTGGACGATGAACATGTCGCGGGCGCGAACGTTCTGATTGATCTCGACGTCGACCTCACCGTCCGAGAAGCGCCCGACCGACGCCCTGCCGAGCTCGATCGAAAGACGCGACGCGATCTCTTTCGCGAGCATCGGGTTCGCGTTGCCGGTGAAGATGACGGTGTTGAAGAGCACGTTGACTCCGTTTCAGCCCGCTGCTGGAGCGGGTCGCCGGCCACCGGGGGCGTACCCGATGGGTTTGCATCCGGCGTGCAGGACTTCGAACTCTGGCAGGGGAGGAAGGATTCGAACCTTCGCATGTCGGAATCAAAATCCGATGCCTTAACCAGCTTGGCGACTCCCCTCCAGCGGCCCGCCGCTTGCGCGGCGAACCGGAAAACGCTTGCTCAGCCGTCGGCGAAATCCCGCAGGGGATGACGCTCCAGGCTGCGGCACATGCGCGCTACCGTTCCCGGCGCCGGATCGTCCGGCAGCGGGAACGTCGGCTGCGCGCCTGTCCCTGCCCCTGCAAACACCGCACTTCCGGAGCCCGTCATCCGGCTGTGGCCGAATCGGGCCTCGAGCCATCGGGCTGCTTCGCCGATGTCGGCGCAGCGGCTCATCGCCGCCGGCTGCAAGTCGTTGCGCCCGAAGCTGCCGGCACCAAACCCCCGGACCATGCTCGCGTCTGCAAGAAAGCCCGAAATTATAACGGCTTCGGTGTTGCGCACGACCAGCGGGCTGTCGAAGATCTCGCGCGTCGCCACGCTTGCCGCCGGCTTGACGACGGCCAGCCATTGGCGCGGAACGGTGATCGGCGTCAAACGCTCGCCGATGCCTTCGACGAACGCGTTCTCGCCGCCGACGAAGAACGGCACGTCGGCCCCGAGGCGTGCGGCGAGCGCCTGCAGCCGCGATCGCGGCCAGGAAAGCCCCCACAGACGAGCCAGCGCAAGCAGCGTCGTCGCCGCGTCGGAGCTTCCGCCACCCATCCCGGCGCCGCTCGGCAGCCGCTTGTCGATCGAGATGTCGGCGCCGAACGACGTGCCGCTCTCTTGCTGCAGCAGCGCCGCGGCGCGCAGGCAAAGATCGTCTGGCGGCAAGGCGTCGCCAAGATCGTGGCGCGCCAGTTGCCCGTCGTCGCGGCGCTCGATGTGCAGCGTGTCGCACCAGTCGATCAGCACGAACGCCGATTGCAGCAGGTGGTAGCCGTCGTCGCGCCGGCCGATCACGTGCAGGAAGAGGTTCAGCTTGGCGGGCGCCGGCAGGTCGTACAGGGCTTTCATCGGCTGTCGATCATCGCGCGCATGGTGATCGCGGGCGGCGCGTCGCGGCGGACGACGATCGCACCCCGCTCGAGTCCCGCGAGCAGGACGAGCCAACCGAGTTGAGAGAAACCTGCGCCCTGCGCCGGCGGCAGGGCGCTGCTTGGCGCGCCGGGCCACGGCCGGCCGCGAAGCCAGTCGAAGAGCGCGGCCAGCGGCAAGGGTTCGCCCGCGAGCTGGCGGGTGAGTGCATCGGTATCGGCGTACGTTGACTCGCCGTCGGTCGTGACGAGCACGATGTTCTGCGGCGACCAGCGCGCCTGTGCGATCCGTGTTCCCAAAGGCGTCGCAAGGCTCAGGCTGCCGCGCTCGGCGTCGCCCTCGAGGTCGAACGCGGCGCTGAGCGTGCGTGCCTCGGTGCCGGGTCGTGCGTCAACGTGCACCGAAAGTCGCCCCGAGATTGCATTCGTCGCCGGCTCCGGCAGCGACGCACAACCGGCGATGAATGCCGCCGCAAGGCAGACCGTTGCCGCGCCCGCGCGCACCGCACGCCTGCTCACAAATCGATCTTCAGCCGCGCCACCGTCTCGACCAGCACCTCGTTGGTGGCGTCGCGCTTGCGCGCGTCGCGCAGGATCTTGCGCGCTTCGTCGCGCTGGCCGCTGACCCAGAGCACCTCGGCCAGGTGGGCGGCGATCTCGACGTCGGGCCTGGCCTGGTAGGCCACGCGCAGCAGGCGCACCGCCTCGTCGCGGTTGCCCATGCGGTATTCGACCCAGCCCAAGCTGTCGGTGATGAAGGGTTCGCCGGGTTTGAGGTCGAGCGCCTTCTGGATCAGGTCGTGCGCCTCCTGCAGGCGGATGTTGCGATCGGCGAGCGAATAGCCAAGCGCGTTGTAGGCGTGCTGATAAGTCGGCGCGATCTCGATCACACGGCGCAACTGGCGCTCCATGTCGTCGAAGCGGCCGAGCTTCTCGGCGATCATCGACTGCTCGTAGAGCAGGTCGGGGTCGTTCGGGAACTGCTCGTTCGCCTTCGCCAGCACGTCGTAGGCGGCGGACCACAGCTTGGCTTCGCGCAGCAGCTGCGCTTCGGCCAGCAGCTTGGAACGGGCATCGGAAGGCGCGCGTTCGGGTGTCGCGCGGATCAGTGCGCGCGCCTCGTCGACGCGACCCTGGCGCACCAGCAACGAGGCACGGCGCAACTGGACTTCGAGCGCTCGGGAAGTGTCGTCGATCTTTGCCAGCCAGGCCTCGGCCTGCGCGAGGTCGCCCTGCATCTCGGCCGCCTGCGAGAGCATCAGATAGGCCTGCACCATCCCGGCGTCGCTGGTCGGAGCGGCGTCGTCGACTTCCTCGTCGCCGTCATCGTCGTCCGCGATACCGCCGACCGGTGCAGGCGCCGATGCGGATGCGGAAGCAGAAGGCGCCGCTGATGCGGTCGCCGGCGCTTCGGCCGACTGCGCAAGTTGCAGGAATTGCTTCAGCGCCACCGTTGCCTGCTCCGGTTGCCGCAATTCGAGCCGCAGCGCACCCAGCGTCAGCCAGGGCGCGGGCAGCGTCGGTGCGTTGCGCGTCACGATCTCGAGTTGCGCGATCGCGTCCGCGTGCCGCTGCCCGATGCCGAGCGCGCGCGCATACATGCTGCGCAGCGCGTTGTTGTCGGGCTTCGCGCCAAGTGTGGAAGTGACGATCGCTTCGGCCTGCGGGATCGTTGCCATCATCTCCAGCGCGACGAGGGCCGGGCCTTCGGCCTGCGGATCGGCAGCCTGCGCCTGTTGCACGAGTTCGAGGGCGCGCGCGTTGTCCTGCGCCATCAGCCAGCCGCGGGCGATCGCGACGCGTGCGGCGGTCGCGGTCGCCAGCGCCTTCGTGTATCCGCCGAGCGCCTCCTCGAGCGCGCGAGCGGCAGCGCGCTTGTCGGGCGCGCGCGCGAACAGGCGCGGCGCGACCGCGATCAGCAGCGGCTGCTCCGCCTGCGGCGAGAGGTCGATCAGCGTCTTCAGCGGCGCGACCGCCTCCGGCACGCGATTGAGCGCGATCAGCAACTGCACCTGGTAGCGCAGGGCATCGCGCGACTCGGGCCATGCAGCACGCCAAGCCTGCACCGCGTCGAGCGCCTGATTGCCAGCCCGCGCCTGCAGCGCGATATCGGTCGCACGGCGATACAACTGCTCGTCCTTCGTCTTGCGCGCAGCGTCGAGGATCACCTGGTAGGCGTTGCCGGCCTGGCCTTCCTGCAACTCGATCTCGCCTATCAGCAATTGATAAAAGAGCGGCGCGGTCAAGTTGGAATTGAGCGGCACGGCAGGCACCGCGGGCGGCTTGGCGTCGTCTGCCCGCACGGCAGGTGCGAGCCCGAGGCCGGCCGCGGCGAGCACGAGCGCAAGCCGCAGCGTGGAGCGAACAATTCGGGCTGGCATCGGGAGCGTCCTCGTGAGCCCTCTGGACGCGCACGGTCCGACGGCGGCTGATACGGAAAAATTCATTCTATTGTCGCGACGCAGGGCGCGCAGAGGTATGGAGTCGGCGCGAACGCAATAATTCCCCGATGCCCGAACTGCCCGAAGTCGAAGTCACGCGCCTGACCTTCGGCGCGCGCATCCTGGGTGCGCGCGTCACCGCGGTCCGCCTGGGCAAGCCGCTGCGCTGGCCGCTGGGCTGCAGCGCGCAGTCGCTCGTCGGGCAGGCGGTGGGCGAGGCGAGCCGGCGCGGCAAGTATCTGTGGCTGCCGCTCGAGCGCGGCGGACTGCTGCTGCACCTGGGCATGTCGGGCTCGCTGCGGTTCGACGCGCAGGCCGCGCCGCCCGGGCCGCATGATCACTTCGATCTCGCGACCGACAGCGGTACCTTGCGGCTGACCGATCCGCGGCGCTTCGGCGCCGTCGTCTTCGCCGCCGCGATCGACGCCGAGCCGGCCGCAAGGCTGCTCGCCGGGCTCGGCCTCGAACCCTTCGACCCCGCGTTCGACGGCGCCCACCTGCATGCGGCGCTGCGGCGCCGGCACGGCGCAATCAAGCAGGCGCTGCTGGCGGGCGACATCGTCGTCGGCGCCGGCAACATCTACGCCTGCGAAGCGCTCTTTGCCGCCGGCATCGACCCCCGGGTGCGCGCCAGCAACCTGAGCCGGCCGCGCTGCGAGAAGCTCGCCGCCGCGGTGCGCGACACACTCTCGCGCGCGCTGGCCGCCGGTGGCTCGACGCTGCGCGATTTTCGCGATGCGCATGGCATTGCCGGCGCGTTCCAGAACGAGGCGCGCGTCTATGGCCGCGCCGGCCAGCCCTGCCTCGTCTGCGGTACGCCGATCCGGCGCATCGTCCAGGGCCAACGTGCGACTTATTTCTGCCCGCGCTGCCAGCGGCGGTGAGCAGATGTATCGGCGGGCGCCCCTTGACCGGGGCTCGGCTACGATGCCGATCCCGCACCTGCATGGCGATGAAACCTGGCATGCCCATCGACCCCGCGAGTGCGCCGGCAGACGCTCTTCGCATGACGACAGCGTTCGCCGGCAAGCTCGACGCCCTGAGCCGCTGGCGCGCGACGCTGCTCGACCGTCTGGCCTTGCTGCAGCGCTTTCTCGCCGACCATGATCTGGCCTGCGCTGCGAGCACGGCGGTGATCGCCCTGCTTCGCGAGCGGCTCGCGAGCGACAAGCTCGTCGCCGCCTTTGTCGCCGAGTTCTCGCGCGGCAAGTCCGAGCTGATCAATGCGATCTTCTTTGCCGACACCGGACGCCGCGTGCTGCCGGCGACGCCGGGGCGAACGACAATGTGCCCGGTCGAGCTGTCGTGCCGCCCAGGCGAGCCGGCGTCGCTCGCGCTGCTGCCGATCGAGACGCGCCACGACGGCGCGACGCTCGCCGAATTGCGCACGCGCACGAACGCATGGACGCGCCTGCCGCTGCAAGGCGGCGCCGCCGATCAGTTGTCAGCAGCCGTTGCGCAGGTCATGCGCACGCGCCGGGTCGACGCTGCGGAAGCGCGCGCTCTCGGCTTGTGCAACGACGAACGCCTGCCCGACGCACCGGCGCCCGATGCCGACGGCCTGGTCGAGATTCCGGTCTGGCGCCATGCGCTCGTCAACTATCCGCATCCGCTGCTCGAGCGCGGCCTCGTCGTGCTCGACACGCCGGGGCTCAACGCGCTCGGCGCGGAACCCGAACTCACGCTTGGCCTGCTTCCCGAGGCGCAGGCCACGGTCTTCGTGCTCGGCGCCGACACCGGCGTCACGCGCTCGGACATGCAGCTCTGGCGCGAGCATCTGGGCGCGCGCGCGGCCTCGTGCTTCGTCGTTCTGAACAAGATCGACACGCTGCGCGACCCGCTCTCGGCGCCGTCGCAGGTGACGAACCAGATCGAGTCGCTGCGCCGCGCGACGGCGCGCACGCTGGCCATCGCGCCCGAGCGCGTCTTCGCCGTGTCGGCGCGCGAAGCGCTGACCGCGCGCATCCACGGCGACGACGCGGCGCTGCGCGCGAGCCGCCTGCCCGCGTTCGAGGCCGCACTCGGCGCGCAGTTGCTCGGCCAGCGCCATGCGCTGCTGCAGGGCGCGGTCGCCGAGGCGGCCAGGCAGCTGCAACTGCAGGTGGCGCACCGTGCGGGCGAGCGGCGCCGCCAGTCGGCCGAGCAGGTCCAGGAGCTGCGCGGCCTGCGCGGCAAGAGCGCGAACCAGTTGCGCGCGGCGCAGGAGCGCGCGGCGGCCGAAGCGGCCGAGTTCGAGCAGTGCAACGTCCACGTCCAGGCGCTGCGCGCGGTCCATCTGCGCCTGCTGACGAAAGCGCTCGCCACGCTCGCGAGCGACGCGCTGCGCGGCGAAGTGCTGCGCATGCAGCAGGAGATGCGCGACTCGCTGCTCAATCTCGGCGCGCGCAAGGCCTTCGTCGCGCTCTGCGAGCGCCTGCGCGTGCGGCTGGCGGCGGCGCAATCCGAGTGCGTCGAACTGCACGCGATGCTGCGCGCAAGCCACGCGCGCCTGAACGCCCAGTACGCATTCGGGCTCTCGCTGGACGCGCCGCCGACGCTGCAGCTCTTCGCGCGCGAGCTGCGCGCCATCGAGTCCGGCTACACGCGCTATCTCGGCCTCACGCACGCGCTGCGCCTGTCGCAACCGCGCTTCATGGAGGGGTTCGTGCGCATGCTCGTCTCGAAGCTGCGCGTCGTCTTCGAGTCCGCCGCGGCCGAGATCGAGTTGTGGAGCAAGTCCGCTTCGTCGCACCTTGACGCGCAACTTGCCGAGAGGCGGCGCGCCTTTCGCCGCCGCAGCGAAGCGCTCGCGCGGGTCCGGATCGCTACTGGCGAGCTCGAGCAGCGCATCGCCGAGCTGGGCGCGCAGGACGCCGCACTGGCCGCTGTGCTGCAACTTGCAGGCGAGCAGATCGAGGCGCTGCCAGCGCTCGCGCCCGCAGCGCCGGAGACTGCCGCGCCGCCTGCGGCTTCGGCACAACCTGTCGCACCCGTGACAACGCCTGTGCGTCGACCGACGATGCCCATGCCCAAGCCGCTCGGGGCGCGCGCCTGAAAGGTGACGACATCGACGTGAGCGAGCCGGGCAGCGTCGCGCGCCGCGTCATCGCCTGGCAGCGAAAGCACGGCCGCCACGCGCTGCCGTGGCAGAACACGCGCGACCCGTATCGCGTCTGGCTGTCGGAGATCATGCTGCAGCAGACCCAGGTGGCGACCGTGCTCGACTACTACGCGCGTTTCGTGGCGCGCTTCGCCGACCTGCAGACGCTTGCCGCCGCGCCGCTGGACGACGTGCTCGCGCTGTGGAGCGGTCTGGGCTACTACAGCCGTGCGCGCAACCTGCACTGCTGCGCGCAAATCATCGTCGCCGAACACGGCGGGCAGTTCCCGCGCACGAGCGCAGAGCTTGCGACGCTGCCCGGCATCGGCCGCTCGACGGCGGCGGCGATCGCCGTCTTCTGCTTCGGCGAACGCGCCGCCATCCTCGCCGGCAACGTCATGCGGGTGTTGACGCGTGTGCGCGGGGACGGGCGCGACATCTCGCTCGCCGCCAACGAGCGCGCACTGTGGGCAATCGCGAACGAGCTGCTGCCGACGCGCGCGATCGAGCGCTACACGCAGGGCTTGATGGACCTGGGCGCGACGCTGTGCACCGCCCGCGCGCCAGCATGCCAGGCCTGCCCGCTGGCGGCGATCTGCGTCGCGCGCAGCGAGGGCGCGCCCGAGCGCTACCCGCTGCGATCCCGCCGCACGGCGCGCGGCCGGCGCGAGAACTGGTGGCTGTGGCTGCAATGGCGCGACCGGGTCTGGCTGCAGCAGCGTCCGCCGCGCGGCGTCTGGGCCGGGCTGTGGACGCTTCCCTTGCTGGACGACGAGGGCGCGGCCGACGCGATTGCGGCCAGCCTCGGCGTCGCACTCGAATCGCTGCCGGCGATCGAGCACGCATTGACGCACTTCGACTGGTCGCTGCACCCGCGCCGCGCGCGGCTTGCGCGCAAGCCCTCGGCGCCGCTGCCCGGGCCGGGGCGCTGGGTCGAGCGCAGCGCGGCGGCGAAGCTTGCGCTGCCGGCGCCGCTCAGGCGGCTGCTGGCGTAGTCCCGGGCCGGGTGGGCCGGCGCGCTACTTGACGACACCCTTGCCGCGCAGGAACTCGTCGACGAGTTCGAGTCGCACCTGCGCATCGGGCAGCGCCATCAGCTTGTGCTTCGCGGCCAGAGTCAGCGGCAGGATTTCGCACCAGCGGTTCGCAACCCAGCCCACATCGTCGAAGCGATAGGGCTGCAGGAACGGCACCGGCCCGCGCGCCTCCAGCGCGGCGAGCGCATTCTGCAGCGCGCGCACCGTCGCCGTCATCGCCTCGGCAGGCGCCACCGCTTCGTCGTCGGCGAGGGTATCGATCGCCGCCGTCCACAAGCCGTCGTCCTGGCATTGCGCCGCGTGCAGCCGAAAGCGATGCCCGCCGCGGCAGCGGAGCTGCAAGATGCCCGGCTGCTCGCTGTCGACCTCGATCAACCGGGCGAGTGTGCCGACCTCCTCGAACACGACGCCCGCGCCGCTGCCCGCCTCGTTGCCGCTGCGCAGCGCGACGACGCCGAACGGCCGGTCTTCGCGCAGGCATTCGCTCACCATGTCGAGATAGCGCGCCTCGAAGATCTTCAGCGCGAGCAGGCCGCCAGGAAAGAGAACCGTCTTTAGCGGGAACAGCGGCAAGCGCGGCACTTCGATCGGCTGCGCCGACTTCGTCATCTCATCGTGCATCGAGCTCGCGATGGCGCACGAGCGTCGCCGCATGGGGCGCGAAGCGCCGCGCGAGCGTCTCGACGGCGAACACCGAGCGGTGCTGGCCGCCGGTGCAGCCGATCGCGACCGTCAGGTAGCTGCGCTGGTCTTCGACGAACGATGGCAGCCAGCGGGTCAGAAACGCCTCGATCTGCGCCAGCATCTCCATCACCTCGGGCTGCGTCCCGAGGTAGGCGGCAATCTGCGGATCGCGCCCGGTGAGCGGTCGCAGCTCGCGGATGTAATGCGGATTCGGAAGCACGCGCACGTCGAACACGAAATCGGCGTCGAGCGGCACGCCGTACTTGAACGCGAACGACTGGAAGACGAGCGTCAGCGGCGTGCTTCCGGCCTGCACCAGGTCGCGGATCCACTGCCGCAACTGGGCCGGGCGCAGTTGGCTGGTGTCGATCACGGTCGAGACGGCGCGCAGTTCGGCAAGCAGTTCGCGTTCGAGCTCGATCGCTTCGGTGAGTGCGCGCTGGCCGTCGTCGGGCGCGTCACCGCTGCGCCGGTGGGGGCGCGGCGCGGCGGGCAGGTCGCTCGACAACGGGTGGCGGCGCCGCGTCTCGGAAAAGCGCCTGACGAGCGCGTCGGTGCTCGCGTCGAGGAAGACGGCGCGGATCGCGACGCCCTCGCCGCGCAACTGTTCGAG
>CAZVNC010000042.1:0-837 GCA_964628305.1 uncultured Ideonella sp. | reverse complement strand
GGCAGCGAGCCGGCGCTGCGCACATCGACCGCGATCGCGACGCGGCGCTCGCGGCGTTCGTGCTCCAGGCGCAGGAAGTCGCGCAGCAGCTCGGGCGGCAGGTTGTCGACGCAGAAGTAACCGGCGTCCTCCAGCGCGTGCAGCGCGACCGATTTGCCGGAGCCCGAGATGCCGGTAACGAGCACGACCTGGCGCAACGCCGCCGCCTCGGCGCCGGGCGCCACCGGCGGCTCGACGTCGGACTTGGCCTGGTTCATTGTCTTTCGAGCCGTCCGCGCGGCGGAGGTTTCATCGCGCCGCCGTCGAGCAGCTCCTGCGCGTGGGCGCGGCTCGTCCCCGACAGCCGCTCGCCGCCGAGCATGCGCGCGATCTCGGCGACGCGCTCTTCGCCTTCGACGGCCGCGAGCGTGCTGAGCGCCGCGCCGCCGCGCACCGCCTTCGAGACGACATGATGTTCGTCGGCGCAGGCCGCGACCTGCGCGAGGTGCGTCACGGCGAGCACCTGCCTTTGGCCGCCGAGCTGGCGCATCAGCCGGCCGACCGATTCGGCTACCGCGCCGCCGATGCCGGCATCGATCTCGTCGAAGATCAGGGTGCCGGCGGCGTCGCCGGCCGCCGCGTGCCGGCTCGTCGTCGCCGCGATCGCGAGTGCGATGCGCGACAGCTCGCCGCCCGATGCGACCTTCGCGAGCGGCCGCGGCGTGCTGCCGGCGTGTCCGGCGACCAGAAACTCGGCCGACTCGTCGCCCCAGGATTGCGGGGCGCCGCCCGGGGTCAATGCGACCTCTAAGCGGCCGCCCGCCATGCCGAGCTGCTGCAACGCCTGCGTCACCGCCT
>CAZVNC010000041.1:0-10530 GCA_964628305.1 uncultured Ideonella sp. | reverse complement strand
GCCGCGAAAGGCGTCCGGACGCACGCCGGTCGCGGCCTCGATCGCGGCCTCGGATTCGGCGAGTTCGCGTTCCAGCTCGTCTTCGGAGTACAGATGCAGCCAGGGTTCGTGCCGGTGTGAATGGTTGCCGATCTCGTGCCCGGCATCGGCGATCATGCGCAGCGCGCTGGCGTTCTTCTCGAGCGCCGCGTCCTGGCCGACGACGAAGAAGGTGATGCGCAGGCCGCGGCGTTGCAGGATTTCGAGCACGCGCGGCACGACGATGTCGAGGTAGGACGGCATTGCCTCCCACCCCGCGTCGCCGTGCGTCTTCAGGTACGACCATTCGTTGTCGAGGTCGAGAGAAAGGCTTGCGATAGGTTTCATGGCAGGCTCGCGAAGCGAAGTGCTGCGCGCTCGGCGAGCTGCACGGTTTCGTTCACGTTCAAGGTGCCGTTCACGATGTGCGCCGAGTTCACGAGGTGCAGTCCGGGGACCGACGTGTCCTCGGGCGGCAGCCGCTTGGAGTAGCCGATCGTCGGCAGCGGCATCACGTGACGCACGCGGGAGATGCGAAATGCGAGCACGTCGGCATCGCGGATCGAAGGGTAGACACGTTGCAGGCCCTCGAGGTAGAGCGTCCGGACTTCGTCGTCCGGCAGTTCGAAGAAGGGGTCGTCGCTCGCCAGATAGCGCGGCAGGTAGACCAGCCCGCAGCCATTGAACTGGCGCGGATGCGCCATCGCCGACATCTCGATCACCCCGGTGAATGGCAGCCCCGCGTCGAGCAGGTTCGTCACATAGTAGCCGTCGAGCGGCCGCTTCAGCAACACCGAGGCGCAGACGATGCCGAGGTAGTGCACGCCGACAAGGCGCGCCTGTTCGTCCTCGGTCAGGCCACGGCAGGCACGCGCGGCGGCCGGCGCCGCGGCGGTCACGACCACATGATCGAAGTGCAGTCGCGGGCCGTCGTGAAGCGAGACTTCGACGCCGTTCGATGCGGGCGCAACGACGCTGGCACGGGCATTGAGTTGAATGCTCACGCCCTTTTCGTGCAGCCTGCGCGAGAACGTCTCGAGCACCCGCGCATAACCGCCGCGCACCGAGCCGAACATCTCGCGCTTCATGCCGGACCGGCGCGCGGCGTAGAGTCGCTGGATGGTCGACCAGATGAAGGCGGCGGAGGTCTCGGTGTAGGCCTCGCCGAGCTTGGAGCGCAGCAGCGGCAGCCAGAAGCGCTCGAACGTGCGTTTGCCTGACCAGCGGATCAGCCAGTCCGCGACCGGAATCTGCTCCAGGCGCTGCCAGTCGGTGCGGCGCGCGGCGGACAGGATCGTCGCACCCAGGCGCGCAATGTCGATCGTGTCGAGCACCGGAAAGCGCAGCAGCTCGAGCGTGTTCGACACCGAATGCAGCTTGCCGCCGGCAAACACGCCGGTGCGCGTCTCGGTCCACTCGATCTCTGCGTCCAGTCCGAGCTCGTCGAGCAGCTTGCGCAAGGCGGCGTCGGACAGCAGCGTGACGTGATAGTGCCGGTCCCACGTCACATCGCCCAATTGCCAGGCCGATGCCAGCCCGCCAACCTGTGGCGCGGCCTCAATCAGCGTCACGCGTTTGCCCTGCTCGGCGAGCCGCAATGCGAGCGTCATGCCCAGCATGCCGCCGCCGACGATGCCCCAGTGGCTCGATTCGCTGGCTGCGATTCCGACAGGCGACGGCGTACCCTGTGCGTCGCTCATCGATTCCCCGGGTCGTCGGCCGGCGTGACGGTGGCCTGCGACACCGGCGCCGGCTTGCGGCCGTCCATCGTCATCCGCGCGAGCAGCCGCAGATGGCCGCGAATCGTCCGCATGAGCTTCATCTTCGACTGCCCGAGCAGCCTGACTTCGAGTACTGCTGGCTGCTCGACGATGACTTTGCCCTCGCGGTCGAGCTGCACGAGCATCTCGGCGACACCGAGAAAGCCCTTCTCGCGCAGTTCGAGATGGGCCACCTCGCTGCGCCGGTAGACGCGAAAGCAGCTCGTGTAGGTGTAGAGCTTCTGACGGAACAGGCGCCGGTACATGAACGACAGCCCGCGCGACAGGAACAGCCGCCAGCCGGGCACGTTGAGCACCCGGCCCGACGGATGGTAGGGCGATGCGGTGACGACTGCGACGCCCTCGTTGAGCTTCGGAATCAGGTCGAGCAACTGATGCGGGTCGTAGGTGCAATCGCAGTCGATCGAGCAGACGATCTCGGTCGCTGCGGCGCGGATGCCGGTCAGGATCGCCGCCGCGACGCCGCGATTGACCTCATGGTGCACGAACTCGCAGCGTTCGAAGCTCGCGAACTGGGCGTGCAAGACCTGCCAGGTGTCGTCGCTGCTGCCATCGTCGACGAACACGTAGCTCAGTTCGTAGCTCGCGTCGAAGTCGCCCGCCACCTTGCGCAGCGTGTTGGCGAGGTAGGGCAGCACATTCTGTTCGTTGTAGCAAGGGATGACGAGGGTCACCTGTTTGCGGTGTACGGTCGGCGTTCCGTGCGCCGCGTCGACATGAATCGGGCTCTTCGCGCGCGGCTGCACCGCTTGCGGGGCGAGCCCCATGTGCTCGCGAATAGGCTCGAACGGATAGCGCTGCAGGTAGTGGCGCAGGATCGCCGGCATCTTCTCGATATTGCGGTACTGGCGCATCTGCGTGTGCCCAGGCGCGGCGGTGATCTTCGGCGGTTCGGGATCGAGTTCCCAGACGTGGAAGTACATGACGAGCGGCGAGCGCTGCTGGCGCACCCATTGATCGATCGCGCGGCTGATCAGCGCATGCGGAAACTGGCGCAGATACGCGCCGCCCGCGATCGGGATCAACATGCCGCCGGGCATGGCCCAGGTCGCGAGCGGGAATTCCTCGATCGGCTGTTGCGCGTGACGATGCGTGAACTGGAAGCGCCGCCACGGTTCGACCAGGGTCGAGAATGCGCGCGGATAGAAGCTCGAGTCGTAGGCAAAGCCTTCGTCGGCGAGGATGTCGAGCGCCCACAGATCTTCGCGACCGATCCGACCGCGGGCGATGCGGTAGCCGACCACGCGCGTGGCAGTGGCACGCTCGATCGCCTCGCGCGAGCGCTGCACGTCCTCGCGGAATTCCGGGGGCGTCATCTCCTGGATCGTGCGGTGGTAGTAGCCCTTGCTTGCGACTTCGTGCCCGCGCCCGGCGATCTCGCGCAGCACCTCAGGCATCTCGTCGGCCACCCAGCCGAGGGCGAAGAAGGTCGCCTTGACGCCGAACTCGTCGAGCAGATCGAGCGTGCGCAGCGTGTTGCGCTCGACCCGCTGCTCGAAGCGATACCACTGCGAGCTTGCGATCAGTTTGCGAAACGCGACGGCCTGAAAGTAGTCCTCGACGGCGATCGTCAACAGATGCCGTTGTGGTGCCGACGCGTCGTGCGCTTGCATCACGGTCAGTCGGTGCCTGCCGCGAGTGACGCCAGCCTGGAGGCAAAGCCGCTGCTCGGCGAGGGCGCGGCAACGACGCCGGCGTCGGCGATGTCGCAGCCGGTGACGCAGGTGCCGGCGATGCGCTGCACCTCCGAAAACCGCACCTGATTGAACGCATCCGCCGCATAGCGACGGTTCAAGAAGCCGACAAGCGAGGCGACTTCATTGCCGACACCGGTCTCGATGGCGCGAAAGCCGGCGAGCACGGCGTCGACCAACGCGTCCGGCGCTTCGGCGGCGCCGCGCCCGATGCCGCCGTACTGGCGGCCGCGCCCGCGCACTGCTTGCGCGGGCCACAGGTTGCAGGCGTCGAACACGCCGGTTGCATGCGGTGCAGCGTCGAGTATCGCGTCGCGCCGATCGCGGTAGATCTTGTGGCCGGTGCACAGCACGACGATCTCGGCCTGCGAGAGCACACCGTCGAGATCGCGGCTGAAGTGCGCGGTGAGTGCGGTCCGGCGCAGGTTCTGGTCGGTCTCATAGACATAAGGGTCGTGGATCACGACGCTCGCCCCGCGCTCGAGCAGCAAGCGCGCCAGCACCAGCGTCGGCGAATTGCGCGTGTCCTCGGAGTCGAAGCGGTACGCCGCACCGAGCAGCGCGACGCGGCGCCCGGCGACCGGCCCGAACAGCGACTCGATGCGCGCCAGCGTCCAGGCCGGCGCCTCGTCGTTGATGCGGCGCGACTCGAGGATCAGGCTGCGCTGGCTCGGCTGTTCCGCTTCGAGCGCCCGCCACCACAGCAGGATGCCGTCCTTCGGCAGGCAATGCCCGCCGACGCCGAGCATCGGCACCAGCAGGCCGCCGCTCGGTACCGCGTTCGGATCGGCGGAGGCGGTGTCGGACTGCTGCAGCCGCGCGTTCACCCGGTCGCGCAGCGCGAAGAAGTCGATGTCGTGTGCGTCGCAGTGGCGCACCACTTCGGCGGCGTAGGCGATGCGTACGTCGCGATACGCGTTCTCGAGCGTCTTGACGACCTCGGCCGTCATGCTGTTCGTCTCGTGCAGCGTGCCGCGCGTGACGATGCGTTGGTACAGCCGGGCGATCAGCCCGGGCGTGTCGGGATGCAATCCGGCGACGAGCTTGTCCGAACTGGCGACGCGCTCGACGAGCCGGCCCGGCATGACGCGGTTCGGGCTGTTGCCGAGCAGCACATCGCGCCCTTCGACGAGTCCGTGGCGGGCGAACAAATCGCGCACCACGGTCGCCATGCTGGACGGCGCGAGGGTCGATTCGAAGACGATCAGCGGCACGTTGCCCGCCGGCCGCTGCGCGAGTTGCGAGGCGATGCCCTCGAGCGCCTCGGTCAGTGGCCCGTAGTCGGGTGCCATGCCGCGCTTGTCGGTCTGGGTGCAGATCAGGATCACGTCGGCGTCGCGTGCTGCCGTGTAGTCGTGGCTGGCATCGAGCAGGCCCGCAGCGGCCGACTCGGCGACGACGCGATCGAGATCGGGCTCGACGCCACCGATCGGCGAGCGCCCGGCGTTGATGGCGTCGACCTTCCAGCCCGAGGTCTCGGAATTGCGCTGGATCACCGTGACGCGCGCAGGCGAATCGCTGCCTTCGCAGATGCGCGCATGCGCGAGCAGCGCCGCCATCGGCATGCCGACGATGCCGGGCCCGACGACGGCGATCTTGCGCACTTCCCAGGTGTCGACGCGATGATCTGGATTGAAGCTGAGTGGCATGGGGGTGGTGGCGGTGGAGGATGGATGGCGTGCGCCGCGAGTCGGCTGCGGGTCAGCGGGCCGGCGCGGGCTGCGCCGCGTCGATGAAGGTGCGATACCAGAGTTCGAGATTGAGCAGGCCCCACAGCCGGCGGCCGAAGGCGTCCTCGGAGTTCATCAGCTTCTCGACCTCGACGGGATCGAAAATGCCGCGCTCCCTGCAGCGCCGGCTCAGCAGCACGTCGCCGAAGAAGTCGCGCGCTGCGCCGCGCGCCCACAGGTGCAGCGGCACCGGAAAGCCCATCTTATCCTTGCGTTCGAGTACCGGCGCGGGCAGCAGATCGGTGATCGCACGCTTGAGCAGGTGCTTCAACTCGCCGCCGCGAAACTTGAGCTTCGGCGGCATGCTCGCGACGAGTTCGGCAATGCGGTGGTCGAGCAGCGGCACGCGAGACTCGAGCGACGACGCCATCGTGACGCGGTCTTCCACCTGCAGCAGCGCCGGCAGGTTGGTGACCATGTCGTAGTGCGTCATCTTGTTGTAGTAGGACTTCGTGTCGGGATCGTTGAACACGGCGCGAAAGCGCTCGAAGGCGTCGCCGTTGTGGCAGCACGCGCGCATCTCGGCCGACAGCAATTGATGCGAGCCGCCGCTGCGATCGATGAGCCGGAAGTAGCGGCGGTCCATGTCCTCGAACAGGCCCTCGCGCCAGAACGATTGCAGCATCGGCCGGTATTGCTGCAGCGACGGCAGGTTGCGCAGGATCGACTTGAACGAGACGATGTGCTCGCCCTCTTCGGTGCTCTCCTCGATTGCGCCCTTCAGCGCCTGCTCCAGGTAGGCGACGAGGTAGCGCGCGTAGCCGCCGAATATCTCGTCGCCGCCCTGGCCGCCGAGAACGACCTTGACATGCTGCGCCGCGACGCGCGACACCATGAACTGCGGGAAGAGGCCGGGCCCGGCGACCGGCTCGTCCATGTGATAGATCAGCCTGGGCATGCACTCGACGAAGTCGGCCTCGGTCGGCGTGATCAGATGCATCTGCGCGCCGCAGCGCTCGGCGACCAGGCGTGCGTAAGGCGACTCGTCGAACTCCGGCCCTTCGTCGAAGCGGCCGGTAAAGGTGTGCAATGGGTTGCCGCTCTGACGCGACGCGAGCGCGGTGACGAGGCTCGAATCGATCCCGCCGCTCAGATAGGCGCCGAGCGGCACGTCGCTGCGCAACTGCAGGCGCACCGCGTCTTCGAGCAGGAAGCGCAGACGCTCGACGAAGTAGGTCTCGCTGTGTTCGGTATCGACGCGAAAGCTCGGTGTCCAGTAGCGTTGCCGCCGCACCGTGGCGCTTGCGATGTCCGCGGCAAGGAATTCGCCTGGCAGCAGCGTCGAGATGCCGGCGAACATCGTGCGCTCGCCCTGCACGTACTGAAAGGTCAGGTAGTCACACACGCCGGTTGGATCGGCTTCGGCGCGCACTTCGGGGTGGGCGAGCAGCGCCTTGATCTCGGACGCGAACAGCAGCCGGTTCGCAGTCGCGTGCAGGTACAGCGGCTTGACGCCGAAATGGTCGCGCGCCGCGAGCACGCGCCGCTTCGCCCGGTCGTACAGCACGAAGGCGAACATGCCGTTCAGGCGGCGCACGCAATCGTCGCCGTACTCCTCGTACATCTGCAGGATGACTTCGGTGTCGGATGCGGTGCGAAAGCGCCGTCCGCGCGCGATCAACTCGTCGCGCAACTCGATGTAGTTGTAGATCTCGCCGTTGAAGACGATCAGCGCACTCTCGCTCGCCATCGGTTGCTGACCGGTCGCGAGGTCGATGATCGCGAGCCGCCGGTGCGCCAGGCCGACCGGGCCCTCCACGACGTCGCCATCACCGTCCGGCCCGCGATGGACGAGCGTCGCGCTCATGCGCAGCAGCGCGTCGCGGTCGACGGGCGCAGCATCGAAACGGACGATGGCGGCGAGTCCGCACATGCCTAGTCCCGCCGGGCACCGGCGACCCGAAGCGGGACGACACCCGGACTGGCTGCGTTCGGGTCTTCGCCTTCGCAGCCGAAATGATCAGATCGCATGATGAGGAGACTCAGTCGCTCGAGGGTCGAGCGGATTGAAGGTGCGCACGTTTGTCCACCGGGGAAACCATCGCCGACCGCCAGCGGCCCGAACCGGCGGCCAGTGCGCAGTTGGCGAATCCACGTAACCAATCGTACCGGCTCCCGGCGAGCTTTCCGTTCCGCAAACCTGGAGCATTTGCGGAATCTCACCGACTCCAGCGTTCCGGATGATCCGAAAGTTGCCGCTACATCGTCGCCAACGGATGAACTGGTCGCTGTCGATTGGCGACGGCCCCATGGAAATCCGGAGCCCGTTCTCGCTTCGAGGGTCAGCTCATGCCGACCAGAATCACGCCGACGATCACCAGGGCGGCGCCTACGACCCGCAGCATGGGAACCGATTCGCCCAGAAACAAGGCGCCGGAAGCCATCGTGACAACGATGCCAAGCGCGACGAACGGATAGGCCTTGCCGACATCGAGTTCGGCGAGCACCCGCAGCCAGAGCAGGGCGCTCAGGCCATAGGCCACCAGACCGCAGACGACGGCGGGAATCACGAGCAGCCTGATGTAACCGTGGACCAGCGATGCGTGAGCCATCGCATCGCGAGCGGCGTCGCCACCCATGCCGATCTTCAGCGCGATCTGGGCGAAGGCCGACAAGCCAACGCTGCCCAGGATCAACAACAGCGCCTTGCTGGTCATGGCGTCTTTGCCTCGAGAATCCAGGCCGCCAACGGCCTGCGGGCCGGTGCGCGAAATACGGGTACCCCGCTCGCACCGTCGTGAATGCCGATCGTCGCCACCAGCCGCCGGCCGGTGCCGCAATCCCGGAAGTGCGGGACGGAGGATGTCTGCTCTGTTGCTGACCGGGCCAATGCCGTGCTCCGTTGCTGCCGCAGGAACTCGATCGTACCGACTGGCAGCAAGGCGGCGTGTGACAGGAACGTGATCTTCGTCACGTGTCTGTGCTTACGAATCGTCGTCTGCCTCGTCGTGCTAGGCCAGGTGCCGTGCGAGTGTCCGGCGACCGGCGCTGTGCGACGGGCTTCCGGCAGAGCCCGGCTCCGATGCGATGCGCGGCGCGCCTACGCCGCCGGCTGCGGCATGCTGTGCCACCACAGCCGGCACTCGCTGCACAGGCTGCCTGCGAAGCGCGCCTGCAGCACGCCGTCGAGCACCATGCGGGGCAGCGGGTCGCCTTCGTTGCGGGCGACGAGGTTGGTGCCGGTCGAGGCGGCCCAGATCCTGAACAGCTCCTCGGATCGCACCTGATACGTGACGTGCCAGTGGGCGATGCCGCTGTCGGGCGTGCTGGCGAGCACTTCGTAGCGCAAGCGCACGTCGTCCTGCAGCTTCACGCGCTGCCAGTAGGCGGCGAGCTGCGCGTGGCCGCGCTGCTCGGCGAAAGGCGTGTTGTGGTAGCTCGCGTCGGGTGCGAAGAGCGCGCAAAAGAGCCCGTCGTCGCGCTCTTCCCAGGCCCGCTTGTAGCCCTGCATGAATTGCTCGATGTTCATCTCGTTTCGTCCCGTTCCGGTGGCGAGGGCGTCAAGGCTTGCGCGCGAGCATGCCGACGAGCGCCGAGCGGCCCACATGGTGGTTGCCTTCGCTGAGGTCGGCAACGTATTCGTCGAGCTCGATGATCTCGAGAGTGCTGAACGCCGCGCGCAGCATGTCGGCGGTGTAGAGGTGCGACAGGATCGGCGGGCCGCCGGTCTTGAATTCGAGTTGCTGCGGCGTGTAGCCCTGCAGCACGAGCATCCCGCCCGGGGCAAGCGCGGCGGCGATGCGCGCGAAGAGCCGTTCGCGCATCGCCGGATCGGCGAACTGGATGAAGATCGCGACGATCGCATCGTAGGCGGCGACGGGCCACGGCCAACCGTCGCAATCGGCGACTTCGAAGTCCACGTTCACGCCCGCCTCGGCGGCGAGTCGCTTCGCCTTCTCGACGCCGACTTCGGCGATGTCGAACGCATCGACCAGCATTCCGCGCCGCGCCAGCCACACGCTGTTGCGGCCCTCGCCGTCGGCGACGCAGAGCACGCGCCCGCCGGTGCGAAGCCGGTCGGCATGGGTGCGCAGGTATTCGTTCGGCTCGGTGCCGAACAGATACTCGGTGCCCTCGAAGCGCTTGTTCCAGGTGCCGGCCGGGTCATCGAAGGCGGATTCGTTCATCGTCGTCGTCGGGGCTATCGCCTTCGCTTCGGCAGCAGTCAGGGTCTTTGCGGGTGGTAGACGCACATCCAGTATGCGCTGCCAGAATTCTCCCCTCGAACCGGAGCGCGATGCCATGATCTTTCGACAACTCTTCGAGCCGCTGTCGTCGACCTACACCTATCTGCTCGGCTGCACCGAGACCGGGCAGGCGGTGCTGATCGACCCCGTCGTCAATAGCATCGAGCGCGACCTCGAGGAGCTGCAGCGCCTGAACCTCACGCTCGCGTTCACGCTCGATACCCACATCCATGCCGATCACATCACCGCCGCGCTGCACCTGAAGGAGCGTGTCGGCAGCCGCATCGCGGCGCCGGCGTTCGATGCGCTGGCGTGCGCCGATGTCGGCGTCGTCGAGGGCACGCCGCTGCAGATCGGCGCCATCCTGCTCCATCCGCTGCACACGCCGGGGCACACCGACGGCCATCACGCCTACCGCGTGACCGACGGCAGCGCCGATCGCGTCTTCACCGGCGACGCGCTGCTGATCGACGGCTGCGGGCGCACCGATTTCCAGAACGGCGACGCGGCGGCGCTCTACCGCAGCGTGCACGACAAGCTCTTCACGCTGCCCGACGACTGCCTCGTCTTCCCGGCGCACGACTACCAGCAGCGCCGCGTGTCGTCGATCGGCCAGGAGAGGGCGCGCAACCCGCGACTCGGCGGCGAACGCTCGCTCGAGGCGTTTGTCGCCATCATGTCCGGGCTCGATCTGCCGTACCCGAAGTTCATCGACCATGCCGTGCCCGGCAACCGCCAGTGTGGGGTCTGCCCGACCGACTTGCCGCAGGAACTGGCGGCCTACTGCGGCCGCATGACCGAAAGCCCGCAGGGCTGATCCGCCGAGCTGCTTCGGCGGCACCAGGCGTTGCGGCCACCGGCTTGCAAGGTGGGCGTCGCGCATCTATACTGGCAAGTATTCAATTACTTACCAATAGACCGATGCCTTCTTCCAGCAGGCCGCTGTCCACCGCCGACCGGCCGATGTCGCCTTCGCCACGGTGCTCAACCGAGCGGCGGCAGGCCGAGATCGTCGCCGCGGCGCTGCTGCTGGCACGCGACTCGAGCCCGGCGCTGATCACGACCTCCGACATCGCGGCGGCGATCGGTGTCACGCAAGGCGCCGTCTTCAAGCACTTCG